>JAHXIM010000382.1 GCA_025655635.1 gamma proteobacterium symbiont of Lucinoma myriamae
TGATTTTTGGTGGTAATATCATGATATTTCACTATAATTTCAATGGGTTATGATTATAGACCATTTTCAACTGATTTTTATAGGTTTATGTAGGGACTGTTTGTTTCTCGTCTTATTCCTATTATTCCTTATGATATCGTGAGTTACGTCATGGGAATTACACCGCTAAAACTCTGGCGCTTTTCAATTGCAACATTGATTGGTATTATCCCGACCAGTTTCTTTCTGGCTCATGTTGGCGGTGAATTGATGGCAACTAATTTCAAAGAAATGTTATCTGGTATGATGACAGCCAGTCTTTTTTTTCTGCTGCCGATAGTGATCGCCATGGTGATTTTTTACCGCCATGGACAATTTAAAAATAGGTGAGCATAGGCTTAACCATGGCAATTAAGAAATACATGATGAATAGGCTGTTACATATTAATAATAACCGCTTCAGAAGAACGGCAGGCTTTCTCTCTTGCCTGTTCAATGGATTCATCCAATGCCAGCGCAACACCCATGCGCCGCTGAGTTTTTACTTTAGGCTTACCAAATAAGCGAAGCTGCGTATCGGGTTCTGCTAATACCGTTTCTAAATTACTGAATTCAACCTGTGAGGATTCCCCGTTAACTAAAATGACGGAAGAAGCGCTTGACCCATACTGACGTATATTAGGAATCGGTAAGCCCAAAATGGCGCGGGCATGTAAGGCAAATTGGGATAAATTCTGAGAAATCAGAGTGACCATACCGGTATCATGCGGCCGCGGGGATACCTCACTAAAACAGACCTCATCACCCTTAATAAATAACTCAACGCCAAAAATACCCCTGCCGCCTAAGTTGTCAGTGATTGTTTGTGCAATTTCAACGGCTTTTTTCTTTGCCGTCTGACTCATTGCCTGAGGCTGCCAGGATTCCCGGTAATCACCATCGATTTGTTTATGCCCTATAGGCTCACAAAAAGAAGTGCTGTTGACGTGTAGAATGGTTAATAGAGTGATCTCATAATCAAAATCAACAAAACCTTCTACTATGACTTTGCCTTCACCTGTACGACCGCCTTCCTGAGCATATTTCCAGGTTTTTTCAATATCATCTTCACAGTGAATGGTACTCTGTCCCTTGCCGGAAGAGCTCATAATAGGTTTGACTACACAGGGAATACCAATCTCTTTAACTGCAGTAAGGTACTCTTCTTTGTTTTGTGCAAATTGAAACGGGGAGGTTGTAATACCCAGCTCTTCTGCCGCCAGGCGTCGAATACCTTCGCGATTCATAGTTAAATTAGCTGCACGAGCTGAAGGAATGACATTAAAGCCTTCATTTTCCAGAGCCAGCAGTGTTTCTGTGGCGATGGCTTCTATTTCAGGTACGATATATTGGTGCTGCTCAGTCTCAATGACCTGGCGTAATGCCTTACCATCGAGCATATTGACAACATGACTGCGGTGAGCCACTTGCATGGCAGGTGCATTTTCATAACGATCAACAACAATTACTTCAGCTCCCAGACGCTGCAGTTCGATAACCACTTCTTTGGCGAGTTCGCCGCCACCGCAGAAGAGAACTCGAGTACCGGTAGGAGATAAAGGCGTGCCGATTTTCATGTGTATTCCTATTTGTTAAGCAAAGGTCATTGGATAAGAGTCTTCAACCAAATAAAATTGGCCGCTGATGCTTTGCTGAAATCAATAGAGCAAATAAGGCAGCGACCAGTTTTATATTGGATATGTGTTGATTTGTCTGTATTTTAACCTTATTTTATCTTTAACTCTATTTTCCGGTTAATGGCAGACTCATTTTGAACAATAAAATACAAATCGCAGTCAGTGCTTGTCTTCTGGAACAAAAAGTACGCTATGACGGCAAAGAAAAAAAGCATGCATTGATTACGAATGTTTTTTTGAACAAGTACTCTGATATAGTAGAACTTGTCCCTTTTTGTCCTGAAGTGGCTATTGGTCTGGGGGTGCCCAGAGCAAAAATTCAGCTTGTCAGTGATAAGAACAGGCAAAAAGATAAACAAATTCGAGTTATCGGTGTTGAAAATCACACACTTGATGTCACTGATGAATTACAATCGTATGCTGAAAAATTTTTACTTCAATACCCTGATATCAAGTATTATATTGTTAAATCCAAGTCACCAAGCTGCGCTTATCAGTCAGGCCCGCTTTTTAATGTACGGCTTAGGATGCAGGCAGATGCTGATAATACCGGCTTGAGTAATAAATATGACTATGATGAACAGACTGAATTGACATCAGGTCTTTTTGTGCAAATGATACAAACAGTAAAACCTGGGTCAGTTTTTATTGAAGAGACTCAACTTGATTCTGAAGAGGCTTGTGAAAAGTTTTTTCAGTTAATACAACTCAGTTAATACAACACCGATAAAACACGGAACAAAGAAAGTTAACGCATGTTAAAAAAAATTATTATACCGCTTATTATTTTTATTCTTGCCATCGTATTTTTTAAAGTCATTGTCAGTACAAAAGATAAAGCCTCTGAGATTGAAATTAATGAGCATATCTGGCGTGTAGAGCAGAGTATTGTTGACAAGCAAACGTTGTCGCCTGCTATCACCCTATATGGTCGGGTTGAGTCATCAGAATTATTAAATGCTGCTGCGCCGGCGGCCTGTCAGGTGGCAAAGGTGTTAGTTAAAGAAGGTGAAAATGTCAAAAAAGGGCAGTTAATGCTGAGTCTGGATAAGGCTGATTTTGAGCCGTTATTTAAGCTTGCCCAGGCAAAAGTGAATGAACTGAAAGCCCTGATTAAAAGTGAGCAATTGCGTCATGCAACAAATTTAACATCATTAAAAAATGAGAAAAAACTACTCAAATTAAGTGAAAAGGCGCTGGCACGAGCAGAAAAAGTAAAACGCCAGAATCTGGGTTCAGTTTCAGAAACAGAACAGGCGATGCAGAAAGTAGAAATGCAGCGTTTATCTTTTATTAAAATGCAGTTTTCCGTGCAGGAACATCAGCCTCGTCAGGAGCAGTTAGAAGCTCGTTTGATACAGGCGCAGGCTGATTTAGAACAACGTCGCCTGGCTCTGGAGCGTAGTCAGATTTATGCGCCTTTTTCCGGTGTCGTAGCGAAAGTGAATGTAGCTCAGGGTGATCGGGTTAATGCTAATGAAAAATTGCTCAGCTTCTACTCGACAGAACGCCTGGAAATTCGTGCAAAACTGCCGGCCAATAGTCTTTCTGAAATACAGAAAAGTATTCGTGATGGTGAGACGTTAACAGGATTTGCTTTCTCTGGTAGTCAAGAGATGGGTAGTCAAGAGAATGGCAGCCAGGAGAAGGGTAGTCAGGTGCCATTGCTTTTGGAGCGTATTTCCGGTGAAGCTCAGGCAAGCGGTGTCGATGCAATATTTACCATAACAGCAGATAAAGTGTATTTTCGCATCGGTGCAATTGTAGTGGTTCGATTACAGCGATCGGCACGGGATAATATGATTAAAGTGCCGTATCAGGCAATGTATGGCTCTGAGCGATTGTATCAAATTAAAGATAATCGTTTACAGGCGGTAAAAGTCAAAACAATAGGGGAATACTTTGGTTCTATACGGGACTCACAACTATTAATTTCAAGTGATGCACTGAATTCCGGTGATGCCATCCTGACTACACATCTGCCTAATGCCTTTACCGGTTTAAAAGTAGAGATTGTTCAATAGTCCTAAAATGCTATGAAATTAACCTTATCCTATATTATTGTTCATCAGGTAATCATAAAAATATGAAACTATTGTCTGTTTTTGCTCATCACAAGGTTGCTGCTAACTTATTGATGATGATGATGATCTTATCGGGTGTGTTTGCATTAAATAAACTCAATATTCAATTTTTCCCTACTTTTGAGCTGGATCGTGTCAGTGTCAGGGTGATTTGGAGTGGTGCCAGTGCTGAAGATGTTGAAGAAGGGATCACTATCCCCTTAGAGCAGTCGCTTAAATCAGTTGATAATGTAAAAAATATGACATCAACGTCAGCACAGAATGTTGCATCTATCCAGTTAGAATTTAATGACGGTACAGATATGATTCTGGCACTGGATAAAGTGAAACAAAAAGTGGATGAGTTTCGAAACTTACCCAAAGATGCCGAAAAGCCTCAGGTTGAGAACTTAGTTCGTTATGAAGGTGTGGCCAAGATCCTGTTATCCGGCACATCAGATTTAAGTGAGCTAAGAATTTTAGCCAATCAATTTGAACGGGAACTAACCAGCTTAGGAATTGATAAAGTAGAAATTAACGGCTTACCTGATGAACAAGTGAGCATTGAAATACCCATTGAACAATTGCAGTATTTAGAGCTGACACTGGATGAGATCAGTGCGCGTATTAATACCTTTAGTCAGGATATGCCGTCTGGAACTTTGGGTAGTCAGCATAATGCCAAAGAATTACGCAGTCTGGAGCAGGCTCGCAGTGAAATGGAATTTGCCCGTATCCCCATAGTGACTAACAGCACTGATTTTGTGCGCTTAGGTGATGTCGCACAGATAAAGCGTGAGCCTGATAGTGAAGGCGTGTTACGTTTAAAAGAAGGCAAGGCAGTTGCTGAACTGGCCTTGCAGCGTACCGAAGATGGTAATGCTCTGCAAGCGGCTGAAATTTTGCAGCACTGGCTGGCAGAAAAACGCTCAACCTTACCTCCTAGTATTAAACTTGAAGTGTTTGATGCCAGCTGGGAAATGATCCGTGACCGGATTTATCTGCTGGTAAAAAATGGTGGTGGCGGATTGGTTCTGGTGGTACTGATTTTATACCTGTTCCTGAATGCTCGTGTGGCATTTTGGGTGGCTTTGGGGATTCCCGTATCATTTATGGCGACTCTGGCCATTTTATATGCAGTTGGCGGCACGATTAATATGATCAGCCTGTTTGGTCTGATTATGGCTTTAGGGATCATTGTTGATGATGCCATTGTGGTGGGTGAAGATGCTCTGGCACATTATCAGGCTGGTGAAGCGCCATTGATGGCAGCCGAAGGCGGTGCAAGAAGGATGTTTGTCCCTGTTATTGCCTCCTCATTGACAACCATTGCTGCTTTTTTACCGCTGATGATGATTGGCGGTATTATGGGAAACATTTTATTTGATATTCCTCTGATTGTTATCTGTGTCATTCTGGCTTCTCTGGTGGAAAGCTTTTTTGTGTTGCCCGGTCATCTGCGTAATGCCTTCTCACATATAAAGCGTGCTGAGCCGTCTCTTAATGGTGAGCAGGGCGAGCCGCAAACGCAGCGCACCCTGCGCGATAAACTTGATAATGCCTTTGATACATTTCGTCAAAACAGATTTCGCAGAATAATCACCTGGGCTTTGAATCATCGTGCTATTACTGTCGCTTTAGTACTCTCCAGTTTGATTGTTACTGCCGGACTGGTAATTGGCGGACGAATTAATTTTACCTTTTTCCCCTCACCTGAAACACAGATTATTTATGCCAATGCCAGCTTTGTTTCAGGGACTTCACGGGAGCAGACCGATGCTTATCTTAAGCATATGGAAGAAAAGCTTAATGAAACCAATGAGGAATTAGACGGTGATCTGATTGATATGTCTGTCACTATCAGTGGTAGTTCGTTTAGCGGCGGCAGTTCCAGAAAAAGTGGTGATCAATTGGGTGCCATTTTTCTACAATTGACCGCACCTGATCATCGTAATGTGCGCAATACACAATTTATTCAACACTGGAAAAATAAACTGGATAAAGTGGCTGGCATGGATAATATGACGATAGTGTCGCGTAAAACAGGTCCTCAGGGGAATGACATTGCGATTCGTCTTAATGGCTCTGATAATGAAAAATTAAAACAGGCTGCTACTGAGTTGTCTCAGGCATTAAGAAGTATTGACGGGGTTTATGGTGTTGATGATGATATGCCTTATGGTAAGGAACAACTTATTTACAGCCTTAAACCAACGGGTGAAATTCTAGGTCTGACTGTGACTGATATCGGTCAGCAATTGCGCACGGCATTTGATGGTAATCTGGTGCAGATTTTTCAAGATGGTGCTGACGAAGTGGAAGTCCGTGTGCAATTGCCTAAACATGAAAGAGATCAAATCAATACTCTTGAACGTATTAATATCCGTACACCTGCCGGTGAGTTTGTACCTCTGACCAGTGTGGCCCACTGGACGGCCAGACACGGCTTTGAAGTATTGCGTCATGCTGAGGGTAAACTGGCTTTAGAAGTTTCCGGTGAAGTGAATCCTGATATCAATAATGTCAATCGTATCATCGCCTCTTTAGAAGAAAAAATACTGCCGGAATTAAAACAAAAATATTGGATAGATTATAGCCTGGAAGGCAGAGCTGCCGATCAAAAAGAGACCATGAGTGATATGAAATTGGGAGGAGCTCTTGGTTTGACCTTGATTTATATTGTTCTTGCCTGGGTTTTCTCTTCTTATGGCTGGCCGCTGGTGGTGATGGCTATTATTCCTTTTGGATTAGTAGGGGCGCTCTGGGGGCATTGGATTCAGGGTATAGATCTTACCTTACTGTCTATTTTTGGTTTTTTTGGCTTGTCAGGCATTGTGGTTAATGATTCCATTATTCTGGTTACTTTTTATAAACGTCTGAGGGATAAAGGTATGCTGGTTAAAGATGCTTTAATTGAAGCATCTGTACAACGTTTGCGGGCAGTGTTATTAACCTCATTAACCACAATTGCCGGTTTATTACCCTTATTATTTGAGACCTCATTACAGGCACAATTTTTGATCCCGATGGCAGTTTCCATTGCTTTTGGCTTAGCATTTGCGACTGTATTGGTGTTAATTATTATCCCGGTCTTTTTATCCATACATGAATCCATCCATTTTAAGCTTCGAGGTTTATTTTCTGAAGAAGATGGAATAAGGAATAATATATCCATATGACAAATTTTAAACTGGACTCACGTTTAGCAAATGATTGTTTTATCCTATCTGAATCGGAACAATTTGTGTTTTTACTGATGAATAATTCGCTGGTGCCCTGGTTTATTCTGGTACCAAAAACAGATAAAACTGAACTCCATGAGTTGGACACAGCAACACAAGCACAAGTGTTTAGTGCCATTAATACAATATCAGACTTTATAAGCAATGAGTTTAAACCGGACAAATTGAATGTGGCGGCTATTGGTAATATTGTCAATCAAATGCATATTCATATCATAGCTCGTTATAAAACAGATATTTATTGGCCTGGTGTAGTATGGGGTGCGAGTGAAAAACAAGCCTATGAGTCAGTTGATGTGGATAAAATCAAAGAAAAATTAAATAATATATTAGAATTGTAATATATTATGATATACTATTAATTAATGGGTTTGATTTATCTTGGTTTTTTTACTACTATGAAGTTTATGTAAGTAAAGACAATAAGATTTATACCTATTAAGTGTTATAGTGGTTATGTAGGTTAATGTTTTCTAAATTAATAAAAATATAATAGAGAGATGGATATGAAAAAAATAATAGCAGTATCAGTTTTTACAGCGTTTATTATGGGTGTTGCTTCAAATGCATCAGCCTTCTGGAGCAGTAATGATGACTATGAGTGCTATGGTCCTTATGGCAAGATCCCTGGTTGTAACTCATATGATGAGTGGGATCCAAGATATTGGATGGAAGAAATGGAAGATATGTTTGATGACGATGATGATGACTACTATCGTGGTGGTTATGGTCGTGGTGGTTATGGTCAGCCTTATGGCGGTGGTTATGCTCCTGCTTCTCAGCCTTATTACGGCAACCCATACGCAGCTCCAGCTCCAGCTCCAGTAGCACCAGCAGCACCTCAGCAATAAGTTTAGTTTTAACGCTTATTGTTATGCAAAGCCAGCTTTGGGAAACCATGGCTGGCTTTTTTTTGCCTGTTGCATTTGAAAAAGTAAACTTCAACCCTTACTTATGTGAGATAGATATAATAATAGGATTATAATGAGCCAGCCCGATACTAATACTGATAACACTATTACTAACAACGTTGATACAGATGTAGTTAAAAACTTTCTGCTCTCACTACAGGATAAAATTTGTATTGCTTTAGAAAATACAGATAAACAAAAAAAGTTCACTCAGGAAGAATGGCAGCGTGCAGGCGGCGGGGGAGGACGTACCAGAGTTTTAGAAGGCGGTGACATTTTTGAACAGGCGGGAGTTAATTTTTCTCATGTCACGGGAGATTCATTGCCTATATCGGCCACTGCAAAACGACCTGAACTCGAAGGTCGTTCGTTTGAAGCAATGGGTGTTTCTCTGGTTATTCATCCAAAAAATCCATATATACCGACTACGCACGCTAATGTGCGTTTTTTTATTGCAGAATAAAGAAGGTTGTGAGCCGATATGGTGGTTTGGCGGTGGTTTTGATTTAACGCCTTATTACCCATTTGAAGAGGATGTGATTGCGTGGCATAAACACACCAAAAAAACCTGTGATGCTATTGATCCTGGCTATTATGCAAAATATAAAAAATGGTGTGATGACTATTTTTATCTGCCTCATCGTAATGAAACCCGAGGTGTCGGCGGTTTATTTTTTGATGATCTGAATGAAAAAGGCTTTGCTCATTGTTTTGCTTTTATGCAGAGTGTCGGTAATCAGTTTACTTCAGCGTATTTGCCCATTGTTGAAAAACGCAAGGCAATACCCTATGGTGAGCGGGAGAGAGATTTTCAGTATACGTCAAAACTTCCCACGTTGACGGATCATGCCACTTTATTTAAGGGCTGAATTTTTTCAGTTAAATTCCATGGCATAAATTGATC
>JAHXIM010000371.1 GCA_025655635.1 gamma proteobacterium symbiont of Lucinoma myriamae
CAAATAGTCTATTATTGTGCCAGCTCCGGGCTCAGGTGTGGTTTTATTGTCTGCAGGATTCCTTTAAATACCTTAGGCGTGCCCGCGACGACATTCCCTGTTTTAAGAAAATCATCGCCACCAGAAAAATCACCAACTAAACCGCCAGCTTCTTTTACCAGTAAAGCGCCGGCCGCCATATCCCAGTCGTTTAAACCAATTTCCCAAAAGCCATCCATGCGTCCGGCAGCAACATAGGCTAAATCAAGTGCGGCTGAACCGGGTCTTCTGATACCGGCAGTCATAGGAAACAGTGCTTTAAATGTTTCCATGTAAGTGTCCAGATGCTGTTGATCTTTAAATGGAAATCCTGTGCCTAATAAAGCACCTTCTAAACCTTTTTGTTTAGAGACACGAATGCGGCGGTCATTAAGCATTGCACCTTCACCACGGCTGGCAGTAAAGAGTTCTTGATTCACCGGGTTAAAAACAACAGCCTGTGACAGACGACCATTTTGTTTAAAGGCAATGGATACGGCAAATTGCGGGAAGCCATGCAGGAAGTTAGTGGTGCCGTCCAGAGGATCAATGATCCATTGAAAATCTGAATTACCCTGAAGTTCGCCATTTTCTTCTGCTTTGATAGCATGATCGGGATAGGCTTTTTTAATAATATCAATAATAACCATTTCTGCCTGACGATCAACATCACTAACAAAATCATTGGCGGCCTTGGTGGTAATTTTTAAATTATCAACCTTGTCCATAGAGCGGTAAATAACCGTACCGGCAGCACGGGCTGCACGAACAGCAATAGTAAGCATAGGATGCATTTGGGATCCCCATAAAAAGCACAGAAAATGTATTAAAGAGCAAATAAGCCGTCTATTATAACATCAATACATGTTAAAATTCACTTTCACTTTTAAGTAATTAAATTAAGCAATAATCACTGCTTACAATTTTTTAATAAACAGGTTTATATGAGTCTAGATAATATTCGTGTTGTTATGATCAACACCTCTCACCCCGGCAATATTGGTGCAGCTGCCAGAGTCATGAAAAATATGGGCCTAAGCAGACTTTATCTTGTTAATCCTAAACAATTTCCTAATTATGAAGCGACGGCAATGGCCTCGGGGGCTGATGATTTATTGACGAAAGCAACGGTTTGTTCTTCTTTCGAAGAAGCATTAGCCGGTTGTCATTTAGTGCTGGGTACTACGGCAAGGGAAAGAAAGCTGCAGCATGACTTTATTGATGGGCGTGAGGCAGGGGCGTTGTCTATTAAAGAAGCACAGGAGCGTGAGGTCGCATTGGTCTTTGGGCGGGAAAGAACGGGGCTCACCAATGAAGAGGTCGGTCTTTGTCATAAACTGATCAATATTCCTACTAATCCTGATTATCAATCTCTTAATGTGGCTTCTGCTGTGCAAATTGTGACTTATGAAGTGATGATGTCCTTATATGCTCAAAATGATAGTACTACGAAGGAAAATAATCAGGAAGTCAGTCAGGAAGAGTCAATAGAATATGCATCCAGTGATAATATGGAGCGTTTTTATCAACATCTGCAAGAGACACTGGTTGATATTGATTTCCTGCGTTTGCAGCAATCCCCACAACTAATGCCTAAACTGCGCAATATCTATAATCGAATACGGATAAAGCAAGAAGAATTGAATATTTTACGCGGTATATTGAATAAAACTCAGCAATTAAAACCAGAGCTGCACATAAAGAAAAACAAAAAGACTGATTAAATTATGAGCATTTGTTTGATATATATCGTGTTTGTCTAATATTAGTGATTGAGTGTTATACTATTTCCTAGTAAAATACCCAGTCTTTCTGTATCGTCAAAATATATTTTTTGACTGGAAATTAATTTATATGAACCGTAGTGGTTAAAAGTATGATGGTTAAGAGTTTATACAATGTTTGAGCGTCTAAAAGAAGATATCTTATGTGTCTTTGATCGTGATCCGGCTGCACGTAACTACTTTGAAGTGCTAACCACTTATCCCGGCGTTCATGCGATGATTGCTTATCGTATGAACAATAAACTGTGGAAATGGAAAGTGCGCTGGCTGGCACGTTTTTTTTCAACAATAGCAAGGACATTGACAGGCATAGAGATCCATCCGGGTGCAACCATCGGCCGACGTTTTTTTATTGATCATGGTATGGGTGTAGTGATTGGTGAAACCACCAGTATTGGTGATGATTGTACCTTGTACCACGGTGTTACTCTGGGTGGAACATCCTGGGATAAAGGCAAGCGCCATCCGACTCTGGGTAATGATGTGGTTGTGGGTGCCGGGGCTAAGGTGTTAGGGCCTATTACTTTGGCTAATGGCTCTCGGGTGGGTTCTAATGCGGTAGTGGTTAAAGATGTACCAGAGTTTTGTACCGTTGTTGGGGTTCCAGGGCGAGTGATCACCAATACGGACAAAAAGTCACAACCTAAAGAGACAGTTAATAACGAAAAACGTGAGCATATGGCCAAAAAAATTGGTTTTGATGCTTATGGAACATCCAGCGAAATGCCTGATCCGGTGGCTCATGCAATTAATTGTATGTTGGATCATATGCATTCAGTGGATGATAAACTGGATAAAATGTGTACGGCAATTCGCTCTATTGATGCAGAATTTCCTGACATTACCATTCCAGATGTACATATTTGTGAAGTAACACCGATTGATGAACATCCACAGGCTTGTCCTGCGCAAGATATTTGTAGTTCTGCGGGTGGCAGCTCTGGCGGTATAAAAGGTGAAGAACATATCCATGTGGTTCATCTAGACTCAAAAATTTCAGTTCGTGCAAATTCGAAGTCGAAGTCTGAGTCTGATCAAAAAAAGTAATAAAAAAATACTTGACTAAAACACTTGGTTTTCTTAAGATGGTCACATAACGTTTTAATAAACAGGAATAAAACATGAGATTGACCACAAAAGGGCGCTACGCAGTTACAGCCATGTTAGATTTGGCCATTCATTATGATCAGGGACCCATTACATTGGCGGATATCTCTGCGCGCCAGGAAATCTCACTTTCTTATTTGGAACAACTGTTTTCCAAATTAAGAAAAAATGAGCTGGTTAATAGTGCGCGAGGTCCTGGTGGCGGTTATCGTTTAAATCGTCCTGCCGATGATGTAGCCGTTGCAGAAATTATTGCAGCAGTTGATGAGACCGTTGATGCGACACGTTGTAAGCATAAAGGTAATTGTCAGCATGCAGAGCGCTGTTTAACACATGATCTCTGGTGTGATCTCAGTGATCAGATTTTTGACTTTCTGGCCAATATTTCACTAGGCAGTCTGGTTAAAAAACAAGCTGTTCAGGATGTTGCCCGACGTCAGGATAAGGCATTGCCCATTAATGGTGCAGAGATTGGCTTGAAAGAGCACTCTGTCGCTTAATTTTATAGCTGCTTAACTTTAGCCGCTTAATTTTGTAGAAGCTTTTTTTTATAAAAAATTACAATAAAATATCTGCCTGTAAAGGGTACATATTATTGTGAAAAACTGGTACAGGAATTATTAATGAGTTCACCGATATATCTGGATTATTCAGCCACGACACCCGTTGATAAACGCGTTGCTGAAAAAATGTGTCATTATCTCACCATGGATGGGAATTTTGGCAACCCTGCGTCTCGCTCTCATAAATATGGTTGGGATGCAGAAACTGCGGTAGAACAAGCTCGTGCTGATGTGGCAGCTTTGATTAATGCAGATGCTAAAGAAATTGTCTGGACATCGGGTGCAACTGAGTCTGATAATCTGGCCATAAAAGGTGCAGCACATTTTTATGCTAAGCGCGGTAAGCATATTATCACCTCAAAAACAGAGCATAAAGCGGTTTTAGATACCTGCCGTCAGCTTGAGCGCGAAGGTTATGAAGTGACCTATCTTGATCCTCAGGAAGATGGTCTGATTAAACTGGAAGATATTGAAGCCGCAATGCGTGATGATACGATTATCGTTTCCATTATGCATGTGAATAATGAAATTGGTGTGATTCAGGATATTGAAGCAATTGGTGAATTATGTCGTTCTAAAAAGATTATATTTCATGTTGATGCAGCACAAAGTGCGGGCAAGATAGAAATTGATCTGCAAAAACTAAAAGTGGATTTATTATCTTTATCGGCACATAAAGTTTATGGCCCTAAAGGTATTGGTGTTTTATATGTACGCCGTAAGCCACGAATTCGTATTGAAGCACAAATGCACGGTGGCGGACATGAGCGTGGTATGCGTTCAGGTACTTTAGCAACACATCAGATTGTTGGAATGGGTGAAGCATTTAAGATTGCCAAAGAAGAAATGGTCAGTGAAAATAAGCGAATTCTTGCCTTGCGTGATCGTTTATTAAAAGGCTTTGAAAACATGGAAGAACTGTATGTTAATGGTAATCTGGAACAGCGTGTACCTCATAATTTGAACTTGAGCTTCAACTTTGTTGAAGGTGAGTCTTTATTGATGGCTATTGATACTTTAGCGGTTTCTTCTGGTTCAGCCTGTACGTCTGCAAGCCTGGAGCCTTCTTATGTGCTTAGAGCAATTGGCCGTAATGATGAATTGGCTCATAGCTCTATCCGCTTTAGTCTTGGTCGTTTTACCACAGAAGAAGATGTTGATTACACCATTAAATTACTGACAGAAAAAGTTGAAAAGTTAAGATTGTTGTCACCTTTATGGGACATGTATAAAGATGGTATTGATATATCCACTATCCAGTGGAATGCTCATTAATTCAGATTTAGACTGCTGGTTTGGTCTGCGAAAATCTTACCAGACCATAATATAGAAGACTAAAACTATAAGTTATTGTGCTGATAGGGTAAAATCATCTGTTCAGTGCATTATTATTGAGTACATAAAATCCAACGGCTTAGAGTGTTAATGACACGTTGGTTAAAATTTATAATAATTGAGGTTAATGACAATGGCATACAGTGATAAAGTAATGGATCACTATGAAAATCCACGTAATGTGGGTACCATGGATAATGATGAGTCCGGTGTGGGTACCGGCATGGTTGGTGCACCAGCTTGTGGTGATGTGATGCGCTTACAAATCAAAGTAGACGAGCAGGGCATTATTGAAGATGCCAAGTTTAAAACCTATGGCTGCGGCTCAGCTATTGCCTCAAGTTCATTGGTGACTGAATGGGTTAAAGGTAAAACTCTGGAAGAAGCGGGTCAGATTAAAAACACTGACATTGCAGAAGAATTAGCATTGCCTCCAGTAAAAATCCATTGCTCAGTTTTAGCTGAAGATGCGATTAAAGCGGCAATTACTGATTATCAGGAAAAACAATCAGGATAAATTTTTAGTAAAGTGCTTTATTCATAAAGCACTTTACTAAAGTGTTTTAACGAAAGAATGATTTAGGTTACAAGTTATGGCGATTACATTAACAGATGCTGCAGCTGAACACGTTGTTCGATTTATTGATAATCGAGGCAAAGGCGAGGCATTGCGTCTTGGCGTCAAAACAAATGGTTGTTCTGGAATGGGCTATGTTCTTGAATTTGCTGATACAGTTGATGAAGATGATAAGGTTTTTGAAGACAAGGGTGTTAAAATTATCGTCGATCCCAAGAGCCTGCTTTACATCGACGGTACAGAGCTTGACTATGGTCGTGAAGGCTTAAACGAAGGCTTCAAGTTTAATAACCCTAATGTTAAAGATGCTTGTGGTTGTGGTGAGAGTTTCAACGTTTAGATAGTCAATATCATTATAAATAAGTCGAATCCCTTTATTGTCCATAAAGGGATTTGCCTAAACTGCTGTTCAAAACACTCTTTGCTTATTTCCCCAAAAACTCCCTTCAGGTAATAACATGACTGATAGCATCAAAAAAAATCATCCAGACAACTATTTTTCACTATTGGGTTTGCCTGTTAGTTTTGCTGTAGATAAAAAAAGGCTTACCAATAATTATCATGATATTCAAAAATCAATACATCCTGATAAATATGCTAATGCGACCGATCGTGAACGACGTTTATCCGTTCAAAAAGCAGCGCAAATAAATGATGCCCTGCAAACATTGAAAAATCCTCTTCAGCGCTCAATCTACTTGTTATCACTATATGATATTGAACTGGGTGAGAATAACAATAGTATTGATCCGGCATTTTTAATGGAACAGATGGAATTACGGGAAAATCTGTCTCAAGTGAATGATAAAGATGATCCTCTGGGTGAGTTGGATACTATTTCAGATGATGTAAAATCCCGTATAAATAAGATAATCAGTGGCTTAGAGAATTTATTCAATGGACTTTTATCAGCAGATGAACAAGATGATGAGCTATTAAAAAAGACCTCTGCTCAGGTATTAAAAATGCAATTTTTAAATCGTCTTCAGGAAGAATGTCTGAACAAAGAAGAAGATTTGGCTGACCAACTATAAGATGATTAGCCGAAAAATGGTGTGCAATGGTTTTGCTGTCCAGACCTTATTTTTACGCTCTTATTTTTAACGAATTTATAACAACGATATTATTAATCTATGGCTTTATTACAAATTTCAGAACCCGGACAAACAACCGCACCTCACCAGCATAAACTGGCGGTAGGTATCGATCTGGGCACCACTAATTCACTGGTTGCCAGTCTGAAAAGCGGTTTGGCAGAAACCATTGCTGACGAAGATGGTCATCATCTATTGCCTTCAGTTGTACAGTTTTTAGGTAAAAATGATGATTCATATCAAACAGATGTCGGTCATCAGGCACAGCAAAATGCGGCTAATGATTCATTGAATACTATTTTTTCAGTGAAACGTTATATGGGACGTGGACTGGAAGATATTAAAAAACATTCAATTTATAACTTTGTTACGGAAAAAGACTCTGCTGTTCCCCGAATTCGTACCATTGCCGGTGATGTGAGTGCTATTGAGGTTTCAGCTGAAATTCTTAAAAAACTTAAACAGCGCGCAGTTGATGCCTTAGGCGGAGATTTAACCGGCGCCGTTATTACCGTGCCTGCCTATTTTGATGATGCACAGCGTCAGGCAACTAAAGATGCTGCTAAATTAGCCGGTTTAAATGTTTTGCGCTTAATTAATGAGCCGACCGCAGCAGCCGTTGCCTATGGACTTGATAGCGGCAGTGAAGGTATTCATGTTATCTATGATTTAGGAGGAGGTACATTTGATATCTCTATTCTTAAACTAACAAAGGGTGTCTTTGAAGTACTTGCCACCGCAGGTGATTCTGCTTTGGGAGGTGATGATTTAGATCATGCTATTACTGACTGGATTCTGGCAGAAGCTCAAATTAATGATCCGGACGCTGCCTTATTACGTACTATACTGGATGCCGCCAGACAGGCAAAAGAAACACTCAGTGAGCAAGACAGTGCAACATTAACCATTGAGTTGGCTAATGGTAATATTTGGCAAAATGAACTATCCCTGTCGCAATTTGAAAAATTAATAAAGCCGCTGATCAGAAAAACACTGGTTCCATGTCGCCGGACTTTACGTGATGCCAATATAGAAGCAGATGATATTCAGGATGTGGTCATGGTGGGTGGTTCTACCCGCGTGCCGTTAGTGCGTCAGATGGTGGGTGAATTTTTTGCAACTGAGCCATTAGTTAATATCGATCCGGATAAAGTAGTTGCCATTGGTGCCGCGCGTCAGGCTGATGTTCTGGTAGGTAACAAATCAGATGAAGATATGCTGTTACTTGATGTAACACCATTATCTCTGGGACTGGAAACAATGGGAGGACTGGCCGAAAAGGTGATTCATCGCAACACGACTATTCCCGTTGCCCGTGCCCAGGACTTTACTACATTTAAAGATGGCCAGACAGCTATGGCGATTCATGTTGTTCAGGGCGAGCGTGAATTGATCAGTGATTGTCGTTCATTAGCTCGTTTTGAATTAAGAGGCATTCCGCCGATGGTTGCCGGAGCAGCCAGAATTCGAGTGACCTTTCAAATTGATGCTGATGGTTTGTTATCAGTCTCAGCCAAAGAAGAAACATCGGGTGTTGAAAGCCGCATTCAGGTCAAACCGTCTTATGGTCTTAGTGATGGTGAAATTGAAAGCATGTTAAAAGACTCTTTCAGCTATGCACAAGATGATATTGATGCGCGTAAGCTCAGAGAAGAACAAGTCGAAGCTGAGCGCGTGGTGGAAGCATTACAAGCCGCTTTACTTGAAGATGGCGAAGCCTTGCTTTCAGCTGAAGAACAGGCAGCGATTCGTCAGGCAATTGATGAATTAATTGAAATCAGCAAAGGTTCTGAACAGCGTGCGATTAAATTAAAAATTGAATCAGTTGATAAAATAACTGCAGAATTTGCGCAACGTCGTATGGATGCCAGTATTAATAAGACATTGGCGGGGCAAAAAGTAAATGAACTTAATCAATAAGTTAAAGAGTAAAGGCTAGGAAATGACTAAATTAATCTTTTTACCACATGAAGAAATTTGCCCGGAAGGCGCAGTAATTGAAGTAAAACCCGGTATTACCATCTGTGATGCCGCCCAGGAAAATGATATTGAAATTGAACATGCCTGTGAAAAATCCTGTGCCTGTACTACCTGTCATGTAATTGTCCGTGAAGGCTTTGATTCACTTGAAGAAGCAACAGAAACAGAAGAAGATTATCTGGATAAAGCCTGGGGTGTTGAGCCTGATTCACGTCTGAGCTGTCAAGCTGTTGTTGCTGATGAAGATCTGGTGATAGAAATACCCAAATACACCATTAATATGGTT
>JAHXIM010000473.1 GCA_025655635.1 gamma proteobacterium symbiont of Lucinoma myriamae
GACCAGAAAATCTGCACTTATTATAACATTTCTGGTCGATCTGGTCACTCAAAAATAGGGGTAATTCCTTACATTTCAAATAGATAATATCTTTTTCAGGGCTGACTACTTAATATTTTTTGGCCTAAATAAAACGGGGCCCTCTTTGGTTAAATGCATTTAGCCCCAAATGCATTTAACCAAAGAGCACCCCGTTAGATGATAGTAAAATGTTTTGTCGTTAAGACATTTATTTCAAGTTATAAAATGTCTCTTTACCCGGATAAATGGCTTTATCGCCCAACTCTTCACTGATACGAATTAACTGGTTATATTTTGCTATCCGATCAGAACGTGACAATGAACCTGTCTTAATCTGACCACAAGACGTTGCCACAGCCAGATCAGCAATAGTGGTATCTTCTGTTTCACCGGAACGATGAGAAACAACAGCAGTATAGCCTGCATCTTTAGCCATTTGTATGGCTTCAAGTGTTTCTGTCAGGGTACCGATTTGATTCACTTTAATTAAAATTGAATTGGCAATACCCTTGTCAATGCCTTCTTTGAAGATCTTTGGATTAGTCACGTACAGATCATCACCCACTAACTGGACTTTTTTACCCAGTTTTTCGGTAAGGAGCTTCCAGCCGTCCCAGTCGCCTTCATCCAGACCATCTTCGATGGTGATCAGAGGATATTTTTCAACCCAGGCAGCCAGATAATCAACCATTTCTGCAGATGATAATGATTTATTTTCTGAGGCTAAAACGTATTTACCGTTTTTGTAAAACTCAGAGCTTGCTGCATCAATACCAAGAAAAACATCTTCTCCGGCTTTATAACCTGCAGCGTCAATAGCTTCCAGAATAACTTCTATTGCCACTTCATTGGATGGCAGATCCGGTGCAAAACCACCTTCATCACCCACTGCGGTATTTAAGCCTTTACTGCTTAATACTTTTTTCAGTGCATGAAAAATTTCAGCACCGCAGCGAATCGCTTCAGGCATTGATGAAGCACCTGTCGGCAAAATCATAAATTCCTGAATATCGACATTATTATCCGCATGCTCACCACCATTGATGATGTTCATCATAGGGACCGGCATAGTAAACGAGCCTTCACCGCCAAGCTGACGATAAAGAGGGATGCTATTTGCTTTTGCAGAAGCATGAGCCACTGCTAAAGAAACCGCCAGCAATGCGTTGGCTCCTAAACGGTCTTTATTATCAGTACCATCAAGGGTGATCATTTTATTATCAATACCACTTTGATCATCAGCACTCATACCCATAATGGCATCCCTGATTTCACCGTTGACATTTTTTACAGCATTCAGGACACCCTTGCCCAGAAAACGTGATTTATCACCATCACGTAGTTCAATTGCTTCTCTTGCACCTGTTGAAGCACCTGACGGTACAATCGCTCGTCCCATGGCACCACATTCCAGGTATATATCTGCTTCGACAGTTGGATTGCCGCGTGAATCTATAACTTCTCTTGCCTTTACGTCAACAATTGTTAAATCTGGCATATATTTTTTCCTGTATTAAATTTTTGACTTTATTTTTTTATTTTTGCTTTTATAAGGTAGTTTCAGCAAATGGTGTTGCTTTAACCAGCTGATCTATTTCCATCAGCATTTTTATTAAATCGCTCATTTTATCCAGAGGCCATGAGTTCGGACCATCGCTTAGTGCCTTTTCTGGATCAGGATGGGTTTCCATAAACAGACCTGAAACACCACTGGCCACTGCAGCACGGGCTAAAACCGGGACAAACTCCCGATTACCTCCTGAACAACCACCTAAACCGCCCGGCTGTTGTACAGAATGAGTGGCATCATAAACCACCGGGCAGTCCGTGTCTCGCATAACAGCCAGAGAACGCATATCGGAAACAAGATTGTTATAACCAAAGCTGACTCCGCGCTCACA
Organism: gamma proteobacterium symbiont of Lucinoma myriamae; assembly: GCA_025655635.1. Taxonomy (GTDB): domain Bacteria; phylum Pseudomonadota; class Gammaproteobacteria; order GRL18; family GRL18; genus GRL18. The sequence continues at coordinate 1,923 of JAHXIM010000473.1, forward strand.
GGCCATAATCTGTTGATTACCCGTTTCTTTGGCCTTATCCATGACATTTTTCATATCCCATGGCGCTAGAAACTGGCCTTTTTTAATATTAACCGGCTTACCGGTTTTAGCCACATTTTGAATAAAGTTAGTCTGGCGACATAAAAAAGCCGGTGTTTGTAATACATCCACCACTTCTGATATTTCATCCAGCGGAGTATCTTCATGAACATCAGTTAATATGGGCAGATTGAGTTCATCTTTTACTTTTTGTAAAATTCTCAGCCCTTCTGCCATACCGGGGCCACGATAACTCTGACTGGAAGTGCGATTAGCTTTATCAAAAGATGATTTATAGATAAAAGGGATCTGCAGTTCATCTGTGATTTTTTTTAATTGCTCTGCCGTGGTTAAAGCCATGTGTTCGCTTTCGATCACACAGGGGCCGGCAATTAAAAATAAAGGTTTATCAAGCCCTACTTCAAAGTCACAAAGTTTCATTAAAACAATTTTCCTTCTTCATTTTCAATGGTCAGGCCAGCGCTGACTCGCGCGGCATTGATATAACTGGTAAACAATGGGTGTCCGTCTCTTGGTGTTGAAGTAAATTCAGGATGGAACTGACAGGCAATAAACCAGGGATGATCGGCCACTTCGACGACTTCAACCAGATTTTCATCAATAGAAATGCCGGCAAATTTCAGCCCTGCGTTGGCCAGAGGCTCGCGGTACTGGTTATTAAATTCATATCGGTGACGATGGCGCTCGACAATAACTTCTTTGTCATAGACTTTTTTCACCAGTGAATCCTGAGCCAGCTTACACGGTTGGCCGCCCAGACGCATGGTACCGCCCATGTCTGCATTTTCATCACGTGTTTCAATCGTGCCGTCTTCTTTAAGCCATTCAGTAATAAGTGCAATGACCGGATTTGGTGTCTTAGGATCAAATTCAGTACTATGTGCCTTATCCAGTTTGGCGACATTACGTGCGTATTCAATCACCGCAACCTGCATACCTAAGCAGATACCTAAATAAGGTACTTTATTTTCACGTGCATATTGAACAGCCAGTATTTTACCTTCTACACCGCGATTACCAAAGCCACCGGGTACTAGAATTGCATCCATCCCTTTGAGGCTGTCAGTGCCTTCTTTTTCAATTTTTTCAGAATCGATATAGGTAATTCGTACCCTGGTTGAAGTGTGAATGCCGGCATGAATCAAAGACTCTGATAGTGATTTATAGGACTCGGTTAAGTCCATGTATTTACCTACCATGGCAACGTTTACTTCACCTTTAGGATTGTCCTGAGCATCTACAACCGCCTGCCACTGAGACAAATCAGCATCGGGCACGTCCAGTTTAAGTTTTTCAACGACTATTTGATCAAGCTTTTGTTCATGGTATAACAGTGGAATACGATAGATACTATCCACATCAATGGCAGAAATAACACCGCGTTCTTCAACATTGGTAAACAGAGCAATTTTACGGCGTTCTTCGTCCGGCACCTCACGATCAGCACGACAAAGCAGAATATCGGGACGAATACCAATAGCCTGCAGTTCTTTAACGGAATGTTGTGTGGGTTTGGTTTTTAACTCACCTGCTGTGGGAATATAAGGCAATAAGGTCAGATGCATATACAAAGTATGCTCACTGCCCATTTGAATACCCAGTTGACGAATGGCTTCCATAAAGGGCAGGGATTCGATATCACCTACGGTACCGCCGATTTCAATCATGGCGATATCAGCATCTCCGGCACCAAGCTGGATACGATGTTTAATTTCGTCAGTAATATGTGGAATAACCTGAACAGTCGCTCCGAGATAATCACCCCGGCGTTCTTTTGATAACACACTTTCATAAACACGACCGGCAGTAAAGTTATTGCTCTGGTGCATATTGGTGCGTACAAAACGTTCATAATGCCCTAAATCCAGATCGGTTTCAGCACCGTCTTCAGTCACATAAACTTCACCATGCTGAAAGGGACTCATAGTACCCGGGTCAACATTAATATAAGGATCTAGTTTTAATAAAGTCACTTTTAGACCGCGCGACTCAAGTAAAGAAGCCAGGGATGCTGAAGCGATGCCTTTACCAAGGGAAGAAACAACTCCGCCAGTAACAAAAATATATTTGGTCATTAGGATTTATCAAGCTCTTAGATGTTCAATTTATCTACTATGCTCACTTACATAATTCTTATTTACCCGATAAAAAGAGGCAAAAAAATACGCAAGAAACAAAGGGGTAATTCTACCGTTTATTGGGAATAATTTCATCCAAATATGAACGCAATGTTATTTATTTTTAATTCTTTGCCAATGAATTACCAGAGCGTCATTAGTTGGCTCGTTTTTTTGTGGATCATTGACCACATCGCTGAGTACATCACTAAGGACATAGTTACCTGCCTGAATCAATTCATCTCCCCAAAAAAACAACGGCATCCGATCTCGTTCCCAAGGTGGAATAGCTTGTTCCTGAAACCAGTGTTTTAATGCATGAGACTGCCCGTTTATGGTTCTTCTGAACCGTTCACCACCCTCTCTAAAAGCAATAGTCAATTTTTTACTCAGCAGTTTTTCTCGATTAAAATAGTATTCTCGCTGTACTTTATTCGCCGGCAATAATTCGACACATCCATTATCACCAATAAAATCAACAGCTTGATCTTCAGTTAATGACTGTTTTTGAGTTTGTTGGATGATGGGTGAAGCATCCAACAGGTAGAGCTTATTTCGATACCTTCGCACTTCACAATAAAAGACATCACGCCGCCATGATACTAAAGGCATGGCATCTTCTCTTGCCTGAATAACACCAGAAACAATCTGTTCAAGAATTTTTTTTGATGGCATAGGGAGATTATTGAGGTTTATCCAGTATCTCAATAAGTTATTCAAACGGGCTAGTTCATGATGATGGCAGTGATCCGGTATTTTTTGCTGTTGTGAAGTTTCCTGACTCAGCTTTAATAATTTAAATGTGGGTTCCAGCAGTAATTTATCAGATTCTGTCACGCCATTGTCATTAATAAAAAATAAATGCTGAATATCTGAGTATGCCATTTCATCTAATAATCGTTGAGATTCTGCCAGAAGTTCAGCAGATTTAGCAAAATTCTCCTGAGCAGCAGGCCAGCGCTTTTCTAATAGAGGCAATACCGTATGACGTAAAAAGTTACGATCAAAACGTTCTTCTGCATTGCTTTCATCTTCAATCCAGTCCAGTTGATGCTGTCTTGCATAGTCAAGAATATCTTTTTTTCTATAATCCAGAATTGGGCGACATAAAAATCCTTTGGCAAAGGGTTTAATTCTGGGCATAGCTGACAAGCCTTTGGTACCACTACCACGAAGTAGTTGCAGCAAGAGTGTCTCAGCCTGATCGTCCAGATGTTGTGCCGTTAAGAGACATTCATTTTTGTCTAATAATTGACTAAAGGCCTGATAGCGGGCAGTCCGTGCCGAAGCCTCGGGACTCTGACCATTTTCTGGTGTAGCATCGACTTCAATAATGGTCAGGGGAATATCCAGTTCAAAACAAATGTGCTGACAATGAAGACCCCATTTTTTGGCACTGGAGTTTAAACCATGATCGATATAAACAGCAGAAAAGGATTGTTCAAAACCACTGGGGGAATTTTTGAGTTGCGCGCAGAGATGTAATAAAACATGTGAATCAACACCGCCGCTATAGGCAATCAGGTATTTTTCTGTAGGAAGCAGTTGCTGAAGATTAAAATGGAAAGCCTGAGGAGTAACAGACATTTAATACTACATCCTCAATAAATGAAAAAAATTAGTGTTCAACTTTATACCTTCAAAAAAATTATCTTCAAAAGCAATACCATCAAAAGAACTTCTTCAAAAGCATTATCGCTAAACACATTAGCATAAAAACATTAAGTTTCGATGTAGTTGCCAAATTTTATCAGACGTTCATAGCGAGAGTCCAATAAACGATCCGTAGGCATTTCAAGCAGATGCTCTAAGGTTTCTAACAAAGACTGCTTTAATTTTTTAGCCATTGCTTCATGATCACGATGAGCTCCACCAATGGGTTCATCAATAATCTGATCAATTAAGCCCAGTTCTTTTAAACGTCCGGAGGTAATACCCATCGCTTCTGCAGCATCTGAGGCTTTATCAGCACTCTTCCATAAAATACTGGCACAACCTTCTGGTGAGATCACTGAATAAGTACTGTATTGTAATAAATTCACCCGATCACCCACACCAATGGCTAATGCACCACCGGAACCACCTTCACCAATCACAGTACAAATAATCGGTACTTTGAGTTCTGCCATTTCAATCAGGTTACGAGCAATGGCTTCACTTTGGCCGCGTTCTTCAGCGCCCACTCCTGGATAAGCACCCGGTGTATCAATAAAGGTCATAATGGGTAATTTGAAGCGTTCAGCCATTTTCATTAAACGTAAGGCTTTACGATAACCTTCAGGACGAGGCATACCAAAATTGCGTCTCACTTTTTCTTTGGTATCACGGCCTTTTTGCTGACCAATAATCATCACAGGATTACCATTCAGACGAGCTAAACCACCGACAATTGGGGCATCATCAGCATAAGCACGGTCGCCATGAAGTTCTTCAAAATCGGTAAAAATAAGTTTTATATAGTCCAGTGTATAAGGACGCATAGGATGACGGGCTAATTGCGATATTTGCCAGGGTGATAAATTTTTAAAGATAGATTCCGTCAATGACTTACTTTTACCCTGCAAGGTGGAAATTTCTTCAGATAAATTAAGTTCAGTATCATTCCCAACATAGCGCAGCTCTTCAATTTTTGCTTCAAGCTCTGCTATTGGTTGTTCAAAATCAAGAAAATTTGGATTCATTTTGTATTTCTTATATCGTTATCAATATTTCGTTACCAACAATGTTCCTGGTCCATTAGGAGACACAATTATTAGTTTTTAGTAATCTGCCATTGTAACACTTTTATCCCGTTTTAAATAGAAACTGATCACTTTTTTGATTTTCATTTTGTACTATTAGAGAGCCTGCCATATTTCATCATAATTCAGCACGAACTTTACATAATGTCATTATATTTAAGCCATATCTCTATGATGAAATATAAGCCTGATAAATCATTTTAAATCACTAAGGGCCTTGGTAATAATGACACAACAAATAAATAATACCAATAATAAAATAACTCACAATAGCCAGAGGCTTCTGCAATGTTTTATGTTTATCACTTGTCTTATGTATTACATTGCTCAACCGCTGAGCAAGAAAATGAACAAGAGACCGCTGCTCAAGAAAACAAAGAACATATCATTAGTATCAATCAGGTCAACGCAGGTCGCCTGCTCTTTCAAACGGATAATAAGCATTATTATCCGCCCGCTCTATTGCTCAAAACGGATATGAGCATGAAAGTTAACGGTATGGTTGCTAAAGTCCATGTTAAGCAGCATTTTAAAAATACCAGTGATCAATGGGTAGAAGGCACTTATGTCTTCCCTTTACCTGAAAACTCCGCAGTGAATAAAATGCAGATTAAAATCGGTGAGCGCATTATTAAGGGCACAATAAAAGAAAAAAAAGAAGCGCGGATTATTTATCAACAAGCCCGAGCAGCAGGCAAGCAGGCCAGTCTTGTTGAACAGGAACGTCCTAATCTGTTCACTAATTCCATCAGTAATATTGCACCTGATTCAGAAATTATCGTTGAAATTACTTATCTGCAAAAGGTCAATTATAATAAGGGTGAGTTTGAACTACGCTTTCCAATGACCATCACTCCACGTTATATCCCCGGTAAAATCGCCTCTGTTGAATTAGGTCAGCAGGATTTGAGTATCAATCAGGGTAATGGCTGGGCAATGAATACAGATCAGGTGCCTGATGCACAACGCATCACCCCGCCAATGATTAGCGCAGCAAACTCATCTGCAGACAATAACAAACAGCTTACAAATCCCATACATATCAGCGGCAGTATTAATCTATCGATACCTTTGGAGTCAGTCAGCAGCCTTTATCATGCCATTAATATTAACCCCAGAAATAATCAATACGATTTTGCTTTAAAGTCACCACAGGTCTCAATGGATAGAGATTTTGTTTTAAAGTGGCGTCCCATGATGGGGCAGGAGCCTAAGGCGGCCCTCTTCACTGAAACAATAAAGAGTAATGATAGTGATGAAAATTATCTGATGCTGATGTTGATGCCGCCGCAGTTTTTACCTGATGAAAACCGTTTACCCCGGGAGATGATTTTTGTTATTGATACTTCCGGCTCAATGAGCGGCACTTCAATTCGTCAGGCAAAATCTGGACTGAGTTATGCCCTCTCCCATTTATCAGAGCAAGACCGCTTTAATATTGTTGAATTTAACTCTCAAACACAAACTCTTTTTTCTCAAAGTGTAATGGCAAGCAAAACGAATATAAACCATGCGCAAAACTTTGTCTCTGCATTAGATGCTGCTGGCGGCACAGAAATGGCACCCGCTCTTACCACTGCATTACAGGATAATATCCCTCAGGGCTTTTTACGACAGGTTGTTTTTATGACTGACGGCAGTGTCGGTAATGAGCAGCAATTATTTTCCATTATTCATCAGCATCTCAAAGAAGCTCGATTATTTACTATTGGTATCGGCTCTGCACCAAATTCTTATTTTATGAGCAAAGCCGCTCAGTTTGGTCGGGGTACATTTACTTAACCTGAGTACTGGATAAGAAAACTAAAAAAGAATTGAACTAAATGCCTGTTCATCGATCTGATCATTTAACGACCAAATCAAATGAGC
>JAHXIM010000453.1 GCA_025655635.1 gamma proteobacterium symbiont of Lucinoma myriamae
TTACATTTCAAATAGATAATATGTTTTTCAGGGCTGACTAATTAGTGTTTTAACCGTGCCAGGTAGTTCATTACATTTTTTTAGTACATTCTCAACAATATTAATATGCTGCTGAGTTAATTGTTTTTCAGAGCTGGTATAGGGATTTTTTTTATCCAGTAGATGCATGGGTAAACGTGCCCAGCCAATATCATGCAATAAGGCAGCCATGACTAATTCATTAATTTCTTCTTTGCTGCAATTTAGCTTTATTGCTAAGGGTAATATTAAAGAAAATACACCAAAAGCGTGATCACTTAATTTTATATCCTGTCGGCGCAAGTGCAATAGTGTTAATAATGCCTGATCATTTCGAGTAATACTTGCCACTGACTCCTGAATAATAGGGCTAATGCTGGCGGCAGAAATAGGCTGACCATTTTTAGCTAATTGGCTTAGTTGATTAACTAATTGACAGATTTTTCCTTGTAATACTTTAGCGACTTTTAATTCTTCACTTAAAGGTACAGTTTGCACTGCTTCATTTTGAGAATTTTGTTTATCAATTAATGGCTCAGTAGATTCAGAGGAGCTCACTTCATTCACCACGGGCGGCTCTTTAATATCAGAAGAGATGTTTTCAATGGTGTGATTGTTTAGTGATTCTTCATGATTTGATGGTGAACCAGATGGAATATCAGCACCGCGGGATAAATCAATGTGTAATTCCTTTACGCCTGCCTGCTTCAATAAGGCAATATCATTAGCAGATGTTATTTTACGTCGATGACGTAGAAATGGACTTTTCATCCATGGAATATCAAGCTCATGGATAAACATACCATTTGACAGCTGTGAAATTTTAATCTTTCTTGTACTCATCCCATCATTATATAAGCATTTTCTAAAAAAAGAAATGTAAGGGTTACCTTACATGTTATAGTGGTTTATTAGCGTTTTGATGAAATGAGTGAAATATTACATTGAATTTCTAATAGCGTCTATAACCGGTTTGATCTCTGGTTTAACACCCCGCCAAACGTTAAATGATTCTGCGGCCTGCCCGACTAACATGCCTAAGCCGTCACTGATATTAGTTACTCCATGCTGATATGCCCACGCCATAAAAGCCGTTGGCTGGGCAGCATACATCATGTCATAACAACAGCCATCAGGGCTGACAATATCATCTGGCAGGGGAGGAACTTCACCTTGCAGACTGGCAGCAGTGGCATTAATGACTAAATCAAATTGTTTGCCATGTAAGTTATCATAGCCGCCACCATTAATTTCATGTATATCTGCACTTTGCATATCTAAAAACAGACTGGCTAATTCTGAACCTTTCACCGCAGTACGATTAGCTATTGTGAGACTATACGGTTTTTTATCTAAAATCGGGCCTATAACCCCTCTTGAGGCACCTCCGGCACCCAGGATTAACACTTTTTTTTGTTCAATCGACCAGCCAAGATGATCAATAATATCATTGACCAGGCCCACACCATCAGTGTTATCACCTTCAATCTTGCCGTCAGCGGCAAGAATCAGAGTATTCACTGCTCCTGCTCTGCTAGCTCTTTCGGTTAATGAATCCGATAGTTTCCAGGCATCCAGCTTAAAAGGGACGGTGACATTGAGCCCCTTACCACCATGCCCCTGAAAATGACTGACTGCCTGAGCAAAACCACCGACATCGACATGAATGGCGCTGTATTCGAGTTTTTGCCCGGTTTGTAAAGCAAAGGCGGTATGAATTTGTGGAGATTTACTATGGTTTATGGGATTACCCATAACAGCATAAAGATCAGGTTTATCAAAATCAAAAATATCGCTCATTTAAGCTTCCTTTTCAGCGGCTTCCAGCTTGAGTTGTTTATTACGTTTAATTGCTTTTTTATTATAATGACGCAAAATAACAACTAATAGCCAAAGGGCTGAAAGGCCGGAAATCACAGTGGTTAAGTTACTTCGTATATCACCTGCCTCAACCAATAGATAAAATGTACCTGCCACCCCTGAAACGCCGCCTAAAAACATGGCTGCAAAGGCAAGCACAAGAAATACCAGAAAATAAATTATATTAGCTATGATGTGCATTTTATATACTCTGTATTTATATCTATTAATATTTTGTAACTAGTCATTTAACCACTGGGCAACCTGCTTACCAAAGTAAGTTAAAATACCATCGGCACCGGCACGCTTAAAACACAATAATGATTCAAGAATCACTTTACGTTCATCCAGCCAGCCATTTTGTATCGCTGCCATCAGCATCGCATATTCGCCACTAACCTGATAGGCATAAGTGGGTACGCCAAACTCCTGCTTCACGCGGCGTACAATATCCAGATAGGGCATACCCGGCTTAACCATAACCATATCAGCTCCTTCTTCAATGTCCATGGCAATTTCTAATAGTGCCTCATTACTATTACCCGGATCCATCTGGTAGGTACTTTTATCAGCCTTACCCAGGTTGGCAGCAGAGCCAACGGCATCTCTGAACGGGCCATAAAAACTGGATGCGTATTTAGCTGAATAAGCTAAAATTCGAGTATGAATAAAATTATTTTCTTCTAAGGCATCACGGATTTCACCGATGCGGCCATCCATCATATCAGAAGGAGCAACTACATCAGCTCCTGCTTCTGCATGGGATAATGCCTGTTGAATTAATACTTCAACCGTCTCATCATTTAACACATAGCCCGATTGATCAATCAGTCCATCCTGTCCATGAGAAGTAAAAGGATCTAATGCCACATCAGTGATAATACCGAGATCTGGATAAGCATCTTTGAGCGCTTTTACTGCACGTTGTGCCAGACCATCAGGATTATAAGCTTCTTTAGCATCATCTGATTTAGCACTTTGTGGTGTCACCGGAAACAGAGCGACTGCCGGTACACCCAGAGCCACCAGCTCTTTGGCTTCTGTTAATAAATTATCAATACTGACACGCTCCACACCCGGCATGGAGGCAATACCTTCACGTTGTCCCTTGCCCTCTAAAACAAACATGGGGTAGATTAAATCATCAACACTCAAATGGGATTCACGCATCAAACGTCTGGAAAAATCATCACGGCGCATACGGCGTTTTCGGGTAAAAGGGTAGACGCTTGAGGTATTCAAATTATTCTCCTGCTTAGAGTGTGTTAATGTGTCTGTATCGAACAGTCACTATCTATCAGTCACTATCAATCAAAAGTTACGTGCAATCAGGCTGTAATTATCAGCCTTGAAGGGTAGAGGAATTGTGACAATATGTCCACTGCCCGGTGCCACATCCATGGCTTCGCCTTTTTTGCTGGTGATAGCTTCCAGAGTAAAGGCTTTATTGCCTTCGGGTAATATCAATTCCAGCGTATCACCCACTGCAAAGCGATTCTTTACATCAACCAGTGCGCTTTTATCGGTTTCATTATACTCCAGAATTTCACCGACAAACTGCTGGCTTTTACTGCGCGAATGATTATCCATATAATTTTGATATTCATGGGTATGATGACGTTGATAAAAGCCGTCGGTATAACCGCGGTTAGCGAGACTGTTCAGATCGGCATACAGCTCCATATCAAAGGCTTCTCCCCGGGCCAGTGAATCAATGGCCTGACGATAAACCTGAGCCGTGCGTGCGACATAATAATGTGATTTAGTGCGCCCTTCAATTTTTAGTGAGTCAACACCAATCTGCATGAGTCGCTCAACATGCTCCAGAGCGCGTAAGTCTTTGGAGTTCATAATATAGGTGCCGTTTTCATCTTCGATAATCGGCATATACTCACCGGGACGTTCGGCTTCTTCAATCAGATAGGTTTTATCGGCTGCAGGATGGCGCTGCATCTGACTGTCATCGGGAAAGGCTTCTGGTGAATTTATGACGGCAAAGGGGTCAAAATCAATTTTTTGCGGTTGCAGGAGTTCAATATCACCGGTGACATTTTCTTTGCCATCATGTACTTTGTATTCCCAGCGGCAGGCATTGGTGCAGGTGCCCTGATTGGGATCGCGGTGATTAAAATAGCCAGACAGCAGACAGCGTCCAGAATAGGCAATACACAATGCGCCATGAACAAAAACTTCTAATTCCATATCAGGGCATTGCTGACGAATTTCTTCAATTTCATTTAAAGACAGTTCACGAGATAAAATAACGCGCTCAACTCCCACAGACTGCCAGAATTTAACAGCAGCATAGTTGACAGTATTTGCCTGTACTGACAAGTGAACCGTTGTCTCTGGCCAACGTTCCCTGACCATCATAATAAGACCGGGATCAGCCATAATCAAAGCATCCGGCTGCAGCTCAATAACAGGCGCTATATCATCCATATAAGTCTTAATTTTAGAATTATGAGGGATCACATTGGATGCCAGGAAAAACTTTTTGCCCTGTTCATGAGCTTCATTAATGCCTATTGCAATATTCTCATAGGTAAAGTCATTATTTCTGGCGCGCAGGCTATAGCGCGGCTGGCCGGCATAAACCGCATCGGCACCATAGGCATAGGCATAGCGCATATTTCTTAAAGTGCCAGCCGGGAGCAGTAGTTCAGGTTTCTTTATCACGTTCGTTGTTACCAGTGCTTATAAAGTATGGTCAAAATAATTGGTCGCTTAAAAAGAGAATTAAGTTCACAATTATACTCTTTTTAACTTGTTTATGTGGCCTCTTTATTAGAAAATACAAGGTCTTGTATTGATTAGATTTTTGATGAATCTATACATAAGTTCGTGATAGGTTCATAACAAGTTCATAATAGTTGGGTTAATCTCTAAGGTAGTCACTGAAAAAGTGCCGCTTTTTACTGCCAGAGACAAACTTCAATACGGTTAATTTAGGGAAAAATATATGTTTAATTTGTCCAGACGCATTACGCTGATATTTTTACAAATGATATTCATTAATATCGTTCTATTATCAATAAGTTATGCTGATTCTATACCCGTACCTCAAAAGTTAATGGAAGAGACATCGGCACAGATGATTAAAGAGTTTATGGCGAATACAGAAGCCATTAAAGCTGATCCTCATATTGCTCATAAGCTGATTAATGACAATCTGGTGCCAAAAATAAACTTTCCTCTAATGTCTCGTTGGGTACTGGGTAAAAACTGGCGTAAGGCAACACCTGCACAACAACAGGAATTCATAAAAGAATTTCAGTCTCTGGTGGTAGAATTTTATTCCAAAGCGTTATTGCAGTTTTTAGAAGACAATAAATTACATGAAGATCTGATTAAATTTATGCCTTTTCGAGGAAAAATTAAAGATAAGTACGCGACAGTGCGCTCACAAGTCTATCCGCCCAGCGGCGCACAGCCGGTTAGGGTGAATTATGATTTATACCATAGTAAAAAAAGTGGTCTATGGCAGGTTTATGATGTGACGATTGAAGGGATCAGTCTGGTGACTACTTATCGTTCCAGCTTTAAGCAAATCATTTCTCAAAAAGGAATGGATGCACTATTAGCAGAGCTGAAGGATAAAAATTCTGCATTAAACTCTTCTGAAAATACCGCTCAGTTGATTACTAAAGAAAAATAAGCGATTTATTTCTGACATATAGCTATTCAGAATAAATGCTCTAAGTAACAAAACCTGGTAAACCGTACTACGGAATCCAATTAACCTTTCTGAGGACGCCGTACCCCAAGGGCACTTCCTTCGGGCGTAAACCTATCCATGGGGGCTTCATTGTGGCATCCATGCCACAAAAACCTCAGAAAAGTTAACCAGATACCATACACTACTATTGTTACTTATAGATGGTTGGTCGGTACGGCCTGATTTGCTGAATAGTTACCGTTAAATCTCTAATTCTTTTATCTTTCGAGTCAAGGTATTTCTTCCCCAGCCCAATAAACGTGCAGCATCCTGTTTACGTCCACCCGTGTGTTTAAGTGCCACCTCAATCATAATCCGCTCCATATCAGGCATCAAGGTATCCAAAACATTCTCTTCGCCTGCTGAAAGTTGAGTCTCTAACCAACGTCGTAAAGCACCTTCCCAGTTATTATTGATGACTTCTTCATGATCAATCTCTTGTAGTTCTGGCGGCATATCTTCAATGTGTATGATTTGAGCGGGTGACATCACTGTTAACCAGCGGCATACATTTTCTAATTGGCGAACATTACCAGGCCAGGCTTGTTTGCTTAAAAACTCTTCACTTTCAGTATCCAGAGTTTTCTTTTCTACATTCAGTTCTTGTGCTGCACGATTGAGAAAATAGCTGGATAGTAGTGCAATATCTTCTTGTCGTTCTCGTAATGTAGGCATATGAATACGTATGACATTAAGACGATGAAATAAATCCTCGCGAAAAAGCCCTTCTTGTACGCGCTGCTCAAGATTTTGATGAGTGGCGGCAATAATTCTGACATCAACCTTAATCGGTGAGCGTCCACCTACACGGTAAAACTCACCATCTGAAAGTACTCTTAATAATCGAGTTTGCAATTCAGCAGGCATATCACCAATTTCATCTAAAAAGAGGGTACCGCCATCGGCTTGTTCAAAACGTCCAACACGTTGTGCCTGAGCACCTGTAAAAGCACCACGCTCATGACCAAATAATTCTGATTCTAATAAGTCTTTAGGGATGGCTGCTGTATTTAAGGCAATAAAAGGGTTATCTGAGCGGGGACTATGGCGGTGTAGTGCCTGGGCAACCAGTTCTTTACCCGTACCTGATGCACCATTGATCATGACTGTAATATTAGAGCGGGAAAGACGTCCAATAGCACGAAAAACTTCCTGCATGGAAGCTGCTTCACCAATAATTTCAGGGGTAGAATTTAACTGTTCCTGCCCGTTCTGCTTTGCTTTTTCTGATTTACGTAAACTCAAAGCGCGCTGCACTAACTCAACAGCTTCATCCACATCAAACGGCTTAGGTAAATATTCAAATGCACCACCTTCATAGGCAGAAACAGCGCTGTCCAGATCAGAATGTGCAGTCATAATAATGACTGGAATTTGTTTGTAATCTTCCTGTAGCTTTTCCAGTAGACCAAAACCATCCATACCCGGCATGCGGATATCGGTAACAATGGTATCAGGCTGCGTTTTTTTCAGAGCGTTTAATACACTTTCTGCATTTTCAAAACTTTCCACCTGGAGTTCGGCCTGTTTAAATGCTTTTTCCAAAACCCAACGAATGGAGCGGTCATCATCGATAACCCAAACTATATTTTGTGTGCTCAAATTGCACTCCGGTTGTTGTTAATTTAATAAGTAGCTTATTTATTTGTTATGTTATGGGTAATAATAGACTAAAGACCGTCTTGCCCGGTTTACTATGGCATTCAATTAAACCACCATTTTGGCTAATTAATGATTGTGCGATGGATAAGCCTAATCCAGTACCTTCGGCACGTCCTGTTATCAGTGGCATAAAAATACGTTCCTGCATTTTTTCTGAAATTCCCGGACCATTATCTATAATATCCATTTTTGCCACGAGTTTATGACGCTTATGACCAATATTAAAATGTCTTAATACCCGTGTTTTAATGATGATTTTCTTTTCATTTTTATACTCAGATCCTGAGTTGTTCTCTTGTTCCTGTTCAGAAAGTGCCTGTGCAGCATTACGAACAATATTTAACACTGCCTGAATCAGGTGCTCCGGATCAAATTTTATTTCCGGTATACTGATATCATAATCAAAGAATATTTTAACATCCCTGGTTTTATCGGCCTTAAGCAAACTACGTACTCGTTCCGTCACAGAATGAATGTTAATCATCATTTGATTGGGTCGTGTATTTGGCCCCAGCATACGATTAACCAGTTTTTTTAGTCTATCTGCTTCATCAATAATAACCTGTGTATATTCTGTTAAGTCCGGGTTGTCTAATTCACGTTCTAATAATTGCGCAGCACCGCGTATTCCACCTAAAGGGTTTTTGACTTCATGGGCCATACTACGCAGCAATGCCTGAATTGTTTCATGTTGTGCCAGAAGGTTTTCTTCTCTTGATATTCTTAAGTGACGATCCAGCTGGCTCAGTTCAATTAATAACTGTTTGTCATCATCTTCTGACAGAATTGGCTGAACACTGATATCGACCATTACTTTTTTATCAAGCAACTGAATACTCCTTTCCCTTTGAGTGAAGGGATAATTGGTATCCAGAGCAGACTGAATTGCTGCAAAGAGTTCATTATCATTTAATAACTCTGCAATTGGTTTAGACATAATTTTATGCAAGCTGATACCGAACAGCATTTCAGCTGCAGAGTTAACACACAATACGTTGAGCCGGGAGTCAAGCAGAACAATAGCTGTATTTAAATTATCCAGTATTTTGGTTGCTAAATGTTTTATATCAGTCTGGTGTTTTATTTGAGTGCTCATTGATAAACCATAGTGTATTCATTGTGATGTACAGCAATAACTAAACCATAATGATTAATACAGTTAAAAGATATTATAAGTAATTGTTTTTATAGGGTAAAATCAAGTTGGTTAAGTTTGATAGAATTATATGCTTAATTATAACGCACTTTTTTGGTGCAGGAATATTAAT
>JAHXIM010000357.1 GCA_025655635.1 gamma proteobacterium symbiont of Lucinoma myriamae
TGATTCAAACTGATATCATATTATTGTAATGACAGATAACAATTTGATCAGGAACAATTAAATTACAATTAATGTTGTACGATAATCTATCGATTCATGATGATTATCTTTTTTCAGGATCGACTAAATAGTAGAGCATCCTTTGCTTAAGGAAATAAAATGGATAATTACGAAACAGAAGAACAACAAGTTGAAGCCATAAAAAAGTGGTTGACTGAAAATTATAAAATGGTAATAGTGCTGGCAATTGTGGGACTTGGTAGTATTGTCGGTGTCCAGCAATGGAAACAAAACAAACTGGTGACAGCACAAACGGCATCAGTAGAATACGATCATATTTTACAGGCGGTTAAAGGCAATAAGGATGAGCAAATAAGTCAACAGGTAAACACCATGTTGACTGACTACTCAGATTATCCTTATGCCGCCTTATCAGCCATGCTTGAAGCAAAACAAATGATTAATGCGGGTAAGTTTGCTGAAGCAGAAGAAAAATATCAATGGGTTATTGCTAATGCACAGGCGTCTAACTTAAAGCATATTTCCCGAGTACGCCTGGCAAGTTTAATGGCTGCACAAGGTAAAAATGAACAAGCTCTAAAAGTACTCGAAGTTGAGCAGGGTAGTTTTAAAGCCACTTATCTGGAAGTTAAAGGCGATATTCTCGTTGCTTTAAAACGTACAGATGAAGCACGCTCTGCCTATGATCAGGCATTGCAGGCCTATGCTGCAATCGGTGCTAATACACAGGTATTAAAAGTTAAACGTAATGATTTAGGAAATTCATAATGAAACAAATTATTACTCTCACCATCACCGTTTTGTTGAGTTTATCGCTAACGGGCTGTGGCTGGACTGATAGTTTTTTTGGCGGTGATGACAACTCCATTCCTCCTACTGAATTAGAAGATATTACAGGATCAGTGCAAGTTCGCTCTGTGTGGAGTAGTAATATTGGTGTCGGGCTTGATGGTGCGTTTGTTAATCTTCAGCCCGCTATGACGGAATCAAATATTTTTACCGTCGACCGTGAAGGTCAGGTGACATCACTGAGTTTAGATTCAGGCAATGTCAATTGGCAAGTCGAACTGGAAATGACGATTACAGGTGGTATTGGTATTGGCCAGGGTGTTCTCATTGTCGGTAATAATCGTGGTGAGATCATTGTCTTAGATGCTGACGACGGCTCTGTTAAATGGCAAAAAGAATTGAGTAGTGTCATGCTGTCAGCACCACTGGTGCAAGATGATGTGTTAATAGTACGTACTGGTGATGGCAGGGTGTTCGGCTTAAATGTTGAAGGTGGCAGTCAAATATGGGTTTATGACCGCGGTGTGCCTGTGCTTACATTACGTGGCAATAGCAGTCCGTTAATTGGTGGACGAGAGCTGGTTTTTACCGGTTTTGATAGTGGTAAAGTGGCAGCTGTCGGTGTTCAGCATGGTCGCCTGTTATGGGAAGCTAATGCTTCTGTACCGAGAGGTCGTTCTGACTTAGAACGACTGGTTGATATTGATGGCAGTATGGTTTTAATTGGCAGAGTGTTATATGTTGCTGCTTATCAGGGGCGCATTGTTGCTATTGATGCCCTTGAAGGTGAGATTTTATGGGCCAAAGAAATGTCTTCCTACGTTGGTATTTCAGCGAATGAGCGACATATTTATGTAACCGATTCTGATAGCAATCTATGGGCTGTGGATCGTGTGTCGGGTGAAATGTTGTGGAAACAGGACAAGCTGGCTTACCGTCAACTCACCGCTCCAATTTCTATTGATGAATACATTTTAGTAGGTGATTTTGAAGGTTATGTGCATATTATTTCTCAAACAGACGGCGAATTAGTGGGTCGTGAAAAATTTGATGGTGATGGTTACCATGTCCAGCCTCAGGTTGACGGCAATACCGTTTATATCTATGGTAATGGCGGCAAGTTAGCAGCCTTACAGATTAATTAATAAAGAGCTAAAAAAAAGTTATGAAGCCGGTAATTGCCCTCGTGGGTCGTCCTAATGTGGGCAAATCAACACTGTTTAATCGTCTGACTAAAACGCGTGATGCACTTGTGGCTGATATGCCGGGAGTAACACGTGATAGACAATATGGCGATGGTGCGGTGGGAGATCGCCCCTATATCGTAATTGATACCGGCGGTCTTAGTGGTGAAGATGAAGGTATTGAGACGCTTATGCAGTCTCAGGTTTATCAAGCCATGCAGGAAGCCAACATTATCCTGTTTTTAGTGGATGGCCGTGGTGGTATTACCGGACATGATCAAACGATTGCGCAACGCTTACGTCAGCTGGGCAAAGAAATTATTGTTTTGGTTAATAAAGCCGAAGGCATGAATGAAGACGTGGTTGAAGCTGAATTTCATGCATTGGGTCTGGGTCAACCGTATGCGGTATCTTCCTCTCATGGTGATGGTATTGCTCCGCTAATGGAAGAACTACTGGCAGAAATTCCTATTGAAGAAGATGAATCTGAAGAGGATGATGACAAATCGTATGAAAACTCCTATAAAAAGAATGGTATAAAACTAGCCATTGTTGGTCGTCCTAATGTCGGCAAATCAACCCTGATTAATCGCCTGATGGGTGAAGAGCGAGTAGTAGCATTTGATATGCCGGGTACTACTCGAGATAGTATTTTCATTCCTTTTGAACGTGACGGCAAGCGCTATACTTTTATTGATACCGCTGGTGTCAGACGCCGCAGCCGGGTCAAAGAAACCATTGAAAAATTCTCTATTATTAAAGCATTGCAGGCAATAGAATCTGCTAATGTTGTTGTGTTGATGCTGGATGCTCACGAAGGACTTACGGATCAGGATTTACATCTACTCAGTTATGTCATTGATACCGGTAGAGCATTAATTATTGCTATTAACAAATGGGACGGTATGACCAAAGATGCGCGCGAATTTGTTAAAGAACAATTAGAGCGTCGCTTGCCTTTTCTTGATTATGCCAAATACCATTATATTTCTGCTTTACATGGCAGTGGTGTTGGACTCCTCTATGATTCAGTTGATAAAGCCTATGAATCAGCAATGAAACGACACCTGCCTGCGACATTGAGTCGCTTATTGGAAGATGCGGTACAAATGCATCAACCCCCATTAGCTCGTGGTCGTCGCATTAAACTGCGTTATGCACATCAGGGTGGACAAAATCCACCGCTTATTGTGATCCACGGTAGTCAGACAGAGCATATTCCTGAATCCTATAAACGCTATCTAATGAATTCATTTCGTAAATGGTTAAAACTGGAAGCGACTCCGATCAGGCTGGAATTTAAAAACAGCGCTAATCCTTATCGCGGCACTAAAAGAAATAATGACAAGACTAAACAACTGATGCAAAAGCGACATCGTCAGACTAAAAATATGGCGAAAAAATATGCTGGTAAAAAGAACAAGAGAACGAATAGGTAAAGATAGCGTTAAACGCTTAATAGTATCTTTACTGAGTCATGGTCATAAATGTTGTGATTTGAGCTGATGCTTTTCTTAAATTTAAGCTCAACAGACGTGCAATACCTTTAAGAATTTTGATGCCGACCTGGGGGTGTTTCGCTAATAATGTATTAAAGTCATCCCGGCGTAAAATCAGTATTGTTGAAGGTTTGCAGGCCCGTACGGTTGTCGAGCGTGTTAAGCCGTCGATTAATGCCATTTCACCTAATGAGTCCCCCGTAGTTATTTTTGAGATAACCACTTCTTTATTATCAAGTGTCTTAACAATTTCCAGTTCACCGGAAGTCACAAAGCTTAAAAAGCTGCCATGCTGACCTTCTTTACACACTAAACCATCCATAGACAGATCTTTGGGAAAAAGATAGTTTGACAGGATCTGGGTATCATTTGTATCAAGATCATGGAAAACAGGAATCTCTGAAATTAAATACTCAAGTTCTTTATTTATATTCATTCGTGTTATGTTCTATTTTTCAAGGGACTAGGAATTTCAACTCTCTTAATCATAAAAGAGATAAAAATATTAGCAAGGCTATATAGCCAAATAGGTGGAAAAAGTGACTCTAATCACACGAATTTTAAGTATATCTTGAAATTTATAATAAATCTTGTAGTATAAACCCTACATTATTCTAATAACTCTTACAAAGAAATGACAGGTTTATAAATAATGATATATTTTATAGTGGTAGCCTCATTTATAGCAGGGTTTATGTTGAGCTCGGTATTAGCTCGAAATGCATTGTGTGAACAGAAACAAAAACAAAAAAATATCTCTGTTTTGCTAAAAGACTTTCGAAAATAATCAAACCGGATAAATGAAATTCTATCCGGCTTTATATTGAATAGCTATTCAATAGTTATTTATCAATAGAATGCTCAAGAGCGTATTGACTGACGGCCTTAAGGCCATCACCGGTAATATTTGGAAATTTTGGCATGATCAGACTGCCGGAACTAATTTTCTTAGCAAAGAAATCAGCGTTTCTCTTTTCACTGGCAATTTCATAATAGATATTATCCTTACCTTCAATTGCTTCATGACATTCCATACAGGCGCCTTTAAAAATATCTTCACCTGTAGCACCGGCAACGGGTGTGTAGTCGCGACTACAGCCAGACAATAACAGGCCGGCAGAAGCCGTTAATAAAAGCAGTTTTTTCATTTCTTTTCCTTAATTATTTAAAAATGTTTATTCGTTTCATGTAAATTTTGATGTCGAATAATAGCATAACCACTAAGTCATTTAAATTGCTATAATACGCCTATTTACTTTCATATATGCTACTTTCATTTACAGAGTGGTTTTATCAGGAATAACATGGCTGCACACAAGATTGGTTTTATAAGTTTGGGATGCCCTAAGGCATTAGTTGATTCAGAGCAGATACTGACACGTTTGCGTGCTGAGGGATATGATATCAGTGATTCTTACCAGAATGCTGAAATGGTCGTGGTAAATACCTGCGGCTTTATCGATGAAGCCGTGGAAGAATCTCTTGATGCCATCGGTGAAGCCCTGAGTGAAAATGGCAAGGTTATTGTCACAGGCTGTCTGGGCGGCAAAGGCGATATAGTTAAACAAGCTCACCCTCAGGTACTTGCTGTGACAGGGCCTCATGTGCTTGAAGAAGTGATGGAAGCGGTTCATGAACACATTCCACCAGAACACGATCCATACACCAGTCTAATCCCCGAAGGTGGTATTAAGCTGACACCTCGTCACTATGCCTATTTAAAAATATCAGAAGGCTGTAACCATAGCTGTAGTTTTTGTATTATCCCGTCCTTGCGTGGTGGTTTAGTCAGTCGGCCTGTTGGAGAAGTCCTGCAAGAGGCTGAGAATCTGGTACATGCCGGTGTTAAGGAATTATTAATTGTCTCACAAGACACCTCAGCCTATGGCGTTGATGTAAAATATCAAACGGGTTTTCATCAGGGCAAACCGGTTAAAACACGCTTTAAAGAATTTGCCTCAGCATTAGGTGAGCTGGATGCCTGGGTGCGTATGCATTATGTGTATCCTTATCCACATGTAGATGATGTGATACCGTTGATGGCAGAAGGTAAAATCCTGCCTTATCTGGATATCCCGCTGCAGCACTCTTCACCCAAAATTCTCAAGGCGATGAAGCGGCCAGCCAATACCGAGAATATGCTCAAACGCATTGCCTCATGGCGTGAGATTTGTCCCGATATTACCTTAAGAAGTACCTTTATTGTCGGTTTTCCCGGTGAAACAGAAGAAGACTTTGAAGATTTGCTGACGTTTATTAAAGAAATTCAATTTGATCGAGTAGGTGCATTTAAATATTCACCTGTAGAAGGAGCACCAGCTAATGAATTAGCGGATCCTGTACCGGAAGCAATAAAAGAAGAACGTCTGGCACGATTAATGGAGTTACAATCTGAGATCAGCTTTCATAAACTACAGGCTAAAGTCGGGCAGACTATGAGAGTGTTAATTGATGCCATTGATGAAAAAGGCATTATTGCCCGCAGTGCTGCTGATGCCCCTGATGTTGATGG
The DNA here is from genome assembly GCA_025655635.1 of gamma proteobacterium symbiont of Lucinoma myriamae. Lineage (GTDB taxonomy): Bacteria > Pseudomonadota > Gammaproteobacteria > GRL18 > GRL18 > GRL18. The sequence continues at coordinate 6,006 of JAHXIM010000357.1, forward strand.
TCTGGTGTTTATTGAACCATTAGCAGACTCAGAAGTTGATCAGACTGCGGGCTTAAATCCCGGTGATTTTATCGATGTTAAAATCATTGATAATAGTGAACATGATTTATGGGCAGAGCTGCTGTGACTTTAAAGAAGGGCTCAAAGAAAAGATCAAAGATGAGTTCTGGTTTAGATACTCTGTATTCCAGCCCTCTGGATAAGCTGGTTGATTTTAACTTTGATGAAAAAGTCGCCAATGTTTTTCCAGACATGATCAACCGCTCAGTACCGGGTTATGCCAGTATTGTGGCAATGACAGGTATCTTATCTGCTGAATTTTATCAGCCTGGTACCCGCTGTTATGATCTGGGCTGCTCATTAGGTGCTTCTGCCTTATCAATGGCTAAAGCCATTAAAGATGATTATTTAAGAATTATTGCCGTTGATAATTCTCAGGCAATGTTGAAAAAAGCGCAAACATTGCTGGATCAAAGTGACCATGTTGAAAGTAATAGAGATTGTATTGAACTTATTTGTGATGATATAAACCACATTGATGTCAACAATGCCTCTGTCGTTGTCATGAATTTCACCTTACAATTTATTGCACTTGAGCAGCGTAGTGACTTACTAAAAAAAATATATCAGGGAATGAAACAGGGTGGTATCTTGATCCTGTCAGAAAAGCTGAACTATAATGATGAGGCGCAACAGAAATTACTTATTGATATGCACCACTTTTTTAAAAAAGCTAATGGCTATAGTGATCTGGAAATCAGTCAAAAAAGACAGACCATCGAAAATGTTCTCCTGCCCGAAACACTGGATAAGCATAAAGTACGTCTGCAAGAAGCGGGCTTTAAACAGGTAGAGCAATGGTTCCAGTGTTTTAACTTTTCATCATTAATCGCAATAAAATAAATGTCTGACAAAACTTCTATTTATGAGTCTCTTTATCAAGCAATGCAGGATAGTGCATTAGATAAATGGGCTGAACAACTTCCGGCACAATTAGATGTACTGTCAGCTGAAAGTCATGGTGATTATGACCGCTGGAACACAGCACTGACACAACTGCCAGAAGCAGTACAATGTGATGTTGATTTAACGGCTGATAATTTACAGACAAACACGAGTATACCGATTGATACAGCGCAATTAGAAAAATCGCTCAAATTATTATCACCCTGGCGTAAAGGCCCATACCAGATCAATGACTTATTAATTGATACTGAATGGCATTCTGACTGGAAATGGAATCGAATAAAAGAGCACCTGTCACCTTTAAAAAACCGTGTGGTATTAGATATCGGCTGCGGCAATGGTTATCATTGCTGGCGTATGCATGGTGAAGGTGCGCGTCTGGTGATTGGTATTGATCCTTCCTGGTTATTCTGGATGCAGTTTCAAGCCATAAAACACTTTATTGGTGAAAAACCTGTTTATTTATTACCAATGGGAATCGAAGGATTACCTGATAACCTGGCTGCATTTGATACTGTTTTTTCTATGGGCGTATTCTATCATCGACGTTCACCTGTCGATCATTTACTGCAATTAAAAAATACCTTACGCATGGGCGGTGAGTTAGTGCTTGAGACATTAATAATCGAAGGCTCAAAAGGGGAATCTCTAGTGCCCGATGATCGTTATGCAAAAATGCGTAATGTCTGGTTTTTACCTACTGTTGATACGATGACGCAATGGCTGCAGCGTTGTGGTTTTAAAGAAATTAAAGTGGTTGATGTGAATCAAACATCAACAGACGAACAACGAAGCACCTCATGGATGCCCTATGAGTCACTGAAAGATTATCTTGACCCGGAAGATAATAATAAAACCATAGAAGGCTATCCTGCACCATTACGTGCAACCTTTATTGCACAAAAACCTTAACCAAAATATGACTCAGTAAACAACGAGTAATACCAATGAAAAAAAATCAACAAAAACACATTCCCCCTATCTATGTAGAACAAAGTGCCATTCATGGCAAAGGACTATTTGCCTCCAGAAATATAAAAAAAGGTGAGTTGATCGGTGCTTTCAAATACAAGCAAGCCAGACAAGATGGCCCCTACGTGTTATGGCTTGAAGAAGATAAAGGCTACACTGTTCTGGATGACTTCAAATACATCAATCATAATAACAAAGCCAATGCCGCTTACTATGATGACTTTACGGTAATGGCCATTAAAAAAATAAAAAAAGGGGATGAGATTACTCATTATTATGGGGAAGACTGGGGGGATTAGCAAACAAATAAGCTGCAAATTTAATGTGTAAAAGTCCAAAATTGATTGTACGAAATTAAAAGTAAGCTCTGATCTAACAAATTGTTTACTAATTTTTTGATATGTAACAACACATGGTGAATTATCACTGTCGTCCCAAAGCCGAATAATTAGTACTTCCTTCTTAACTCACAAAGAGCGCAACAATGCCATTAACTTAAGGAGAACTGTTTCTTTTTCATCAACTTACAGTTATTATTCTTGCTAACAAATAACAATATTAGGGAAAAGAGCA
>JAHXIM010000413.1 GCA_025655635.1 gamma proteobacterium symbiont of Lucinoma myriamae
ATTATGACAGGTAAGTCTTTGGCGAACCTTATGAGTGCTCTCATGAACCGATTAGTTCCGAGGTTGAGTTAAAAGGGGAACACTGATGAAACTCATATAAGAAAGTCTCCAGATCAAATTATAACGTATTCATATTTACTTTATTGTCAGGATAAACTGTCTTAGAATGCAAATCATAACTGCTTCAAAAACTCAGAGAGTTCATGCATTGTTCCAGACAGGGTATTTTTAAATCGAGACATAAATTCAATACACTCGGATTCGGATGAAATCATTCCATTTTTCAGACTTAATTCAAGTTTTTCTGCATCATCTGCTACAGACTCTATACCTAGTGAACGTGCTGCCCCCTTTATTTTATGTGCCAAATTTGATACTTCAAGATACTGCTCTGCATCATAAGCATTTTGTATCAAACTATAATATTCAACGTAAGTTTCATAATATTTTTCAAGTAATTTCGTTAATAGCCCGGTATTATTATTTAGTCGAGGTAAAACCTCATCTAAAGAAATAATAGATAGCTTATTAAACGGATTATCTGCTATTTCATTGTCAACATTATCGTTCTGTTGCAAGACTACAAGCTGTTTATTTTCTTTCTCATTATGATCAACCAATAATTCTTTTAAACCAAGCCAGCGGTTCAGTGCTTTATTTAATGTATCCATTTGAATGGGTTTACTCAAATAATCATCCATACCCGCATCAAAGGCAGCTTCACGTGCTTCTTTTTTGACATGAGCACTCAAAGCAATTATGGGTGCCAGAAAATTCATTTCTCTTAATTTTCGAGCAGTTGCATAGCCATCCATAGCAGGCATTTGTATATCCATTAAAACCAGGTCAAAATAATCAGCGCCTTTATTTTTAACCATTTCCAGCGCTTCAATACCATTGTTGGCCATTTCAGCATTGAATCCCAGCTCTTCAATCAGACCATTAATTACTTCAAGATTAATAGGATCATCATCAGTCAATAGAATTATAAAATCATCCTTGTCCAATGCATCAAAAGATAATACCTCCTGGGATAATTCATGAAGTTTTTCATTTTTTGATAACTCTTCAGGTGTTACTTTTTTTAATTTCAAAGTAAAAAAGAAGTGACTGCCATCACCTTCAATACTTTTAACTTGAATTTCACCACCCATCATGTGAGCAAGATTTTGAGAAATGGCCAGGCCCAATCCCGTACCACCAAACTCACGAGTAATAGAACTATCAGCCTGGTGAAAAACAGAAAAAAGTTCATTAATTGATTTATCTTTAATCCCAATTCCAGTATCTTTCACCGAAAAACAAAATTCAATTACATGCTGCGTTTCTTTAAGGACTTCCAGACTAAGACTGACCTTTCCTTTATCTGTAAACTTAATGGCATTGGATAATAAGTTATTTAATATTTGCTTTAATCGAAAAGGATCACCGATAACATAGCCTGAATTTTTTTCATTAATATCTAATTCGAATTCTATTTTTTTATTTTTTGCTTCATTAAAAAATGTTTCTTTAACATCCAATAAGATTTGCTTAGGCTGAAAAAAAATTTCTTCTAACTTTAATTTATTGGCTTCAATTTTTGAGAAATCTAAAATATCATTAATTATTTTTAATAATAAAGTACTGGAATTTAGGATCATGCTTGCATAACGTTTTTGCTTTAACTGCAAATCACTATTCAACAATAGCTCCGTCATACCAATAACAGCATTCATAGGAGTTCTTATTTCATGACTCATGGTTGCTAAAAATTCACTTTTTTCTTTAGTGGCTTGCTCCGTTCTCTGCTCAACAAGATGCTCCAGGTGTTCTTGATACTCACTCAACTCAATATCTCTAAGTTGTATCTGCGCCAGCATTCCATTAAAGCAAAGTCCAAGCTTGGATAGTTCGTCTTCGCCCTCTACTTTTACCCTTAAAGAATAATCCTCATTTTTTGAAATTTCAGTACTCACCCGCATCATTTTTTCTATGGGTTCAATGATCATTTTATGAGCTCTTTGCCAGACTAGAATACTGACAAGATTAATTAAAATAAAAACAATTAATGCGACATGTGAATAAAAGCGACTTAATGATACAGAAAGAATTATTTTGCCAATATTCTCCCCATCAGACTGAATCATGTGATTAATAATAATTCGACCAGGTTGATATTGAACACTTGGTGATTGTGGATCAGTTAGAAAATCGGAAGCATTGTTTAGAATTGAGTCTAGACTTTTTTTATTTTCAAGAAAATAATTACCTAATAATTTATTCTCCTTATTGTAGACATAAACTGCCTCTATATCGGGATTAATCACAAAGGTATTTAATATCGTAGCAATATATTGTTTGTCTTCAGATATAATCGCTGAACGTACGTTCAGCCCTATACTTTCAGAAAGAACGACATGATATCGATTCATTTCCTGAAAATTGAAATATATTTCTGTAAAAATAAAAATTAAGCATCCCAACGCAACAGCAATTGAGGAAGTTATCAAAGTAATTAATGATAATCGTTTCTTTATCGAGTACTGCTGAAAAAAACTCATTGAACTCTCTTTCCTGTAACCACTTCATCATAACTGGTATTATCCGCTTGAGAAGCCCAACTTAGTAACTCTGTCCAAATTATTCTAAAATATCCTGATGATAGCTTATTCACTTATAACTTAACCTTTATATGATATAAAAAACAAGTTTTTCATATCTGCTAAAAATGATAGGTATACGTTAATTTACCCCAAATTTCACGTTCCGATTTTTGATTATTATAGCGATCATCAAAATCACCTGCAGGATCAAATACTTTTTCATCTGTAATATTTTTTACACCAATCTGATAGGAGACATTGTCTAGTAATTGACCATATGCATGAAGATTTAGAGTAGTAAAAGCATCTGAATCATCATCAGAAAACTTTTGATCATTGGTCTCTTCTTTATTACTATTATGAAACAAAGATAAAACTAAATGGTGCGATTGAAGCCACTGATAATCTGTTAAGAAACTCGCTGTCCATTCCGACAAATAGGGTAGATCACCTCTTCCTGCTTCTTTGGCTTTTAGCCAGCCCAGCGTTGCCCGGAAGTTTAACTGACTATTTAGCTGATAAACCGACAACATTTCAACACCATACATACGCCATGTATTATCACTATTCATATAATATTCATCATTACCATCCGGTGTTTCTACCTCATGCAGATAGTCATCAAATTCATTATAAAAACTGGTGACACTGATATTGGCATCCTGCCACTGATAGGCATAGCCTAACTCAAACGTTTCCATTTCTTCTGTTTCTGGAACAAAGCTTGTATCTTCAAGCACTTTTAAATATTCCCGATAAGTGGGCTTTCTGACTACCGTTCCCCAAAGCATTTTTATCGTTTGTTGTTCTGTTGGCGTATAGACCATGGTAAGACGATAATTAGCATCATTGTCAAACTTATCAAAGGCATCATAGCGAGCCCCGATTGTTGCAGTCAACTTATTATTTATTTCCCAGACATCCTGAATAAAAACGGCATAATCATCATTTTCTTCATTTTCATTAATCAATAAAGAACTATTAACTGTTGATGAAAGAAAAAGTTGATTGTAACTCCAGATTTCAACAGTATCCATATCTTTGGCTTCATCATGCTGCCATTCACCACCTAGGGCAATAGTATGATCTGAAAAAAGTTTCTTAAACCAGGTTGTCTTAATGCCATAATAGACTGAATCTCTGTTTTCTTTATAGGCTGTTTGTCCGGTATCTTGCAAATATATTTCTTCAGTCGCTTGATCATCTATATAGTAAGCTGTCGTTTCTAACTTACCTTTATCTAAATCACCATATTCATATCGCGCTGAAATGTTATAAAAATTTTCTTCTGTATTATCTTTTGTATTGAAAGGAGAGTTCTCAGGAAAAAAAAGAAATGGTGTATCACTATATTGGTAATCAAAAGATAATTGCAGGCCCTTAACTGGTGCAGCTTTGAGGTAGAGATTTTTATAACGTTCATCAAGAGGCTGTGACACAGAACTGCCAATAAAACTCTTACGGTCACTATCAAATGGCGCATCTTGATCCAGGTAGCTGACAAAGCCCTGTAATTTTTCACTATTATAAAAAACGGTGCCTTTGGCTCGATCATGATTACCCAATTCAAGACCCGTCTCAATAACAGCCTGTTCTGTTTTATCGATAAATTCACGGCTTGTTACTGAAATAACGCCAGCAAAAGCATTTGCACCATATAAAGAAGAAGCCGGGCCAATAATGACTTCAACCTTACCGATTTTTTCTAATGCTAAATTGTCACTCGCTGAAAAATGTCCATAATAAACATGTTGTATCGGTACACCATCGACGATGAGCTTCATCTTATCATTATAGCGATCAATCATACCTCGAGCCCAAATCGATTGATGACGTTTACGATACTGATTTAATTGAAACCCTGGAACATAAGCTAAAGCTCATCAATTCGCCTTACACCCAAACGCTCAAAATCACTTCGATTGAAACTATAGACTGTACCAGGCGCTTTTTTCAGCTCAGTCGGCAGCATTGAAGCTGCTGTAAAAATCTCCAGCGACATTAATTCCTGAGGACTCATTTCAGTATAATCTTCTTCCGCTTCTGCTTGGGATAATGAACTGGATAAAACAAACGTCATGATCAACAAGAATAGTAACAATTGTTTTTTTAGAATCATATATTAACTATCATCATACATAGTCCAACTTTCAACTTAGTGCATCATTTGATAAAAAAATGCTATTTTATATCTAATTTTTCTTCAAATACTGTTAACTTTTTTTCCAGCAGCTCTAATTTTATTCTTGTTTTTTGTAATACAGCTGCCTGCACCTCAAAATCTTCACGAGTCACTAAATCCATTTTATCAAAAGCATTATGCAAAATATTTCGTATTGATTGCTCAAGCTCACTTTTAATATTGCCTGGAACAGGTGGCAATGTGCTGCTGATTTTGTTCGCTAAATCATCAAAAAACTGCTTATTCATTTATATTCTCTAATAAAGGTAAATCGAGATGTGATTACTATTAATTACTAGTTTATCATTTTTTTCAATCATGACCCAATAACTGACTCATTCTATTATGCACATTTTTGGTGCACCAAAAATGTGCAGCATTTTATTTGTTTTCATTGTGGTGCAGAGTCAACCTTGAATCTACAAAAAACACACTATAACTATTTGTAAAATAAGAAAAATAAAACAGTGGCACACTATATGCTTTTAATAAAACAAGTTATTAATACCTATATTATATTTACGTAGTGTTGAGATTTATTTCTGAGCTCTACCTCAATCTTGCATTAATTTTGGAGTAATACAAATGAAGCTTGTTACAGCAATTGTTAAACCGTTTAAGTTGGATGATGTTCGTGAAGCATTATCTGATATCGGGATTCATGGTATGACTGTCACTGAAGTCAAAGGCTTTGGTCGTCAGAAAGGTCATACTGAACTGTATCGCGGTGCTGAGTATGTGGTTGATTTTTTACCCAAGGTTAAAATTGATATCGCTATTGCTTCTGAGATGCTTGATCAGGTTATTGAAGCAATCCGTAGTGCCGCTCATACCGGCAAAATTGGTGATGGAAAGATTTTTGTTTCACCTATTGAGCAAACCATTCGCATTCGTACATCAGAAAGCGGCAAAGAAGCATTATAAGCCAAAATTGAGGAGATTTACCCGTGGAAAACATGCTCTTAGAACAAAACGTTTATCATTTACAATACGCACTTGATACCTTTTACTTTTTAATGTGCGGTGCACTGGTTATGTGGATGGCTGCCGGTTTCTCAATGTTAGAAGCTGGTCTGGTCAGAACTAAAAATACCGCAGAAATCCTGACCAAGAATGTCGCCCTGTTTGCTATTTCTTGTATTATGTACCTGATTGTTGGTTATGAGCTCATGTACGGCGGCAGCATGTTCCTGACGGATCTAGTGGTTGGTGACGGCTATGTTGCTGAAAAACTCACTGAGTTTGCTGGTCGTGAAGATGGTTTCGGTGGTGGCTCAATTTATTCCGGTGCTTCTGACTTCTTCTTTCAGGTCGTCTTTGTTGCTACCGCAATGTCAATTGTTTCCGGTGCAGTTGCTGAACGTATGAAATTGTGGTCTTTCTTATTATTTGCTGTTTTCATGACGGGTATTATTTACCCAATGGAAGGTGCCTGGACATGGAATGGTGCTGATGTTTTTGGCCTGTATAATTTAGGTGACTTAGGCTTCTCTGACTTTGCCGGCTCTGGTATTGTCCATATGGCAGGTGCTTCTGCAGCATTAGCAGGTGTCTTGTTACTAGGTGTTCGTAAAGGCAAGTATGGTAAAAATGGTGAAATCAAAGCGATTCCGGGTGCTAATCTGCCTTTAGCGACTTTGGGTACATTTATTTTATGGATGGGCTGGTTTGGTTTTAATGGCGGTTCAGTATTGAAGCTGGGTGATATTGCCAGCGCTAACCAAGTCGCTATGGTCTTTTTAAACACTAATGCCGCTGCTGCCGGTGGTGCTGTTGCTGCTCTAATCGTTGCTCGTATTTTATACGGCAAAGCTGATTTAACCATGCTGTTAAATGGTGCATTAGCTGGTCTGGTTGCTATTACTGCTGAACCTTCGACTCCAACACCATTATTCGCTACTTTATTTGGTGCAATGGGCGGTGTTTTAGTTGTCTTCAGTATTCTGACTCTTGACAAACTAAGAATAGATGATCCCGTAGGCGCAATATCAGTTCACGGTGTTGTCGGCTTCTTAGGCTTAATGCTGGTTCCATTAACTAATGGTGATGTGAGTTTCTCTGGTCAGCTAATCGGTGCTGCAACCATCTTTGGCTGGGTCTTTTCTACCAGTTTAGTGGTTTGGTTCATTATCAAGATGATTATGGGTATCCGTGTCAGTGAGGAAGAAGAATACCAGGGTGTTGACCTTTCTGAATGTGGATTGGAAGCTTATCCTGAGTTCACCAATAAGTAAGATAATAGAGGCTCAGTTGCCAGTACTTAAAGTACTGGCAATTATATCTCTATAAAAAAAAGCGTCCTCGGACGCTTTTTTTGTTCCAGAATCTAGACATAGTACTCAAAAACATTAAAATTTATTAATATAAAATAAAATTTTATTCACTTTTACCTTTATATTCGATAAAAAGGGCTATAATAAAAAAAAGAATTTAGTCTTCAAAGGAATAATAATGAAATCCATAACTAATCTAATAGTTAACCTTTCTTTAATCACTCTCTTTAGCTGTATTTTGTCAGGCGTTGTCCTGGCCGAAAAAACGACTGAAATTTATAAGTGGGTAGATAAAGATGGACGAGTCCATTATGCTGCGCGACCTGGTGACAGCTCCGCAAAAAAGATGCATCTTGGCAGTAAAACATTTCGCAAAACTAATAAAGAAAGCCAAGAAGTAGATGCTGAAAAGAAACAAAATGAAGAACGCGCTAAACTTTGTCAGGACTCAAAAGATACTTTGGCAAAAGACAAAAAAGCACCATTCCTGAATCGCTATGATGAGAAACGCAAACTAAAGGTGCGTCTGACAGAATCAGAAACGCAAGAAGCTTTTTTACAAGCAGAAAAAGAAATCAGCTATTGGTGTAATCCTCCTCAAAAAGCTGAAGAAGAACCTGAGGCCATTGAACAATAAACTGGTCATTCCTTCTGAGAATAATTTTCAGAATTAGTATATTAATCAACAAAAATCTTTTAAACAATTGAGACATTATATGTATAAAATTCATTCTAAAGCCCCATTATTAGGCAGTGCAATTTTACTATCCAGTTTATTTCTTGGTGCCTGCACAACCATTGATCCTTACACAAGAGAAGAAAAAACCAGTAATGTCGTTAAAGGTACTGCAATCGGTGTAGTCAGTGGTGCCGTTATTGGCGTCATTGCCGGTGACAATAGGAAGTCAGCCTTAATCGGTGCCGGAGTTGGTGCCCTGGCTGGCGGCGGTATAGGTTATTATATGGATGTACAGGAAGCCAAGTTACGACAAGAACTTGAGGCAACCGGTGTAAGCGTCACCAGACAGGGTAATTCCATCATATTAAATATGCCGGGCAATATTACATTTAACACCAACTCCAGTGCCATTTCTTCAGATTTTTATGCTGTTCTGGGTTCAGTTGCCAAGGTATTTAATGAATATGAAAAAACTTATGTAGACATCTATGGTCATACAGACAGCGTTGGAGCATCATCCTATAACATGACCTTATCCCAACAAAGAGCAGATTCAGTTTCTCGCTACTTACAAACAAGACAAGTGCTGCCGCAACGTATTCTAACCCGCGGCATGGGTGAAGATTACCCTGCTGCATCCAATGATACAGCAGCGGGTCGCTCTCAGAATCGTCGAGTGGAAATCAAACTAACACCAATTACTTAGTTTCCACTTAAAAAAGTGTTCATTTAGAGCTCTGTGATTAAGGTTGAGTTGAGTTGACATGACTGATTCTGCCTTAAT
>JAHXIM010000415.1 GCA_025655635.1 gamma proteobacterium symbiont of Lucinoma myriamae
TAGGTTAATAAGGGCTCTGCTTCATCCAACTGATTAAGGATGTCATCACCAAAAAAGCTAAGTTGTTGATCTTTGCCTGCTGTTGAGTACATTTGTTTCACCAAATCTGCACTTATTATAACATTTCTGGTCGACCTGGTCACTCAAAAATAGGGATAATTCCTTACATTTCAAATAGATAATATGTTTTTCAGGGCTGACTACTTATACTGGCAAAATGTTACGCGGACAAAGATTATCACAAGGACACACTAACGGCTTTCCAGAATTTCGTTTAGAATCAGAAAAAGTCGTCAACCTGCCGCAACGACTAAGAGAGTGTTTTCGTTCTCTACGTGCAGAAACATTTGAGCAGGAATCCGATGAATTTCGAAATCTGGAAATTTATCTCAATGCGCGCGGTAATGGACTTAAAATTGAAACCCCGGCAGTTCGATATTAATCAGATGCTTTAAAAACTTCACTAGCAGGATAAAAGGCCATCCAGGCAAACCAGAATGAAGTGACTACGGGTATTTCATTTTGATTAATGTCAAGAATTTTGCCTGTACGGTTTTTTGCATCAAAGGTAATGGTTATTTCTTTGCCTGCAAGAGAATCTTTATAAGGTGATGTCATTTTAGAAAGTTCAGCAAAAGGATACACTTTTGTTTTTCCTGACAGCTTTAGCCCTAGAACATATTCTTTGGGATGATAGTCCTTATTGAGCTGACTGACAGGAAAATAAAGTGACTGGCTCTTATCATAATTACCATAAGGCGTGCGCGAGTAATCCCGGTCAAAACCAGTCTTATCTGATAGAACAACGGTATCAGGATAGTGTTTTTTCCAGTCCTGCCAGGTGGTATGGTTAACCGGCAGCATAGCCAGCTCTACCCCCTTTCGCTCGCCACTAATTGCTTTGGATAACAGCTGTGACCATAAAGAATTAGTTTCTCTATCATATAACAATACGTCACTATTATAGAGCAGACCTGATACGCCAAAAGTAGTATTTGTACCTTCGATGTTAGCTGAATAAGCTACACCGCTGCCGCATAAAGGACAATAAGTCATCACGACGGCTTTTTTTAAAAAGAAATCATTGACAATTTCATGATAATTCAAGATCTTAATAGGGTAAGCTCTGGATATACCATTAATAGACAAGCCCAAAACATGATCATCATTAAGCAAATAATCTGCTTGTTCAGCAGTGATAAAAACAGGTTTGTCAATGGCAGGAATACCATCTTTAGCCGGCCCGCCATGATGGATTTCATTGCTATCAATAAGAGAGCCGCTCAAATCAAAACCATTATATTGAGTCAATGTTGAAACCAGCTGATCTTTAAAAACAATACTGATAACAATTAATATGACAGGATAGACAATCAGTCGACCCAGAGTAGTTTTTTTCATGGTGCATTCCAATGATGATATAACTACATAGACCTGTGATCCAAATAAAAGCTTTCACCGGGGTACTTTGAGAACGGCTATAATATGATTATTCTTTTTGCGTGAACATCCATGAAATTGCAAAGGCGATAAATGATAATATGGCGGCTATAGAAAAAGTCCAGCTTGCGCCAAGGCTTTCCCATAGATAACCACCATAAAGGCTGCCGATGGCACCACCTAAGCCAAAACTGATACTGCTGTATAGTGCCTGTCCTTTGCCCTGATTTTTACCTTTAAAATAGCGATGAACATAAGCAATCGCTACCGCATGATAGATGCCGAAAGTAGAGGCATGAAAAATCTGAGCAAAGGTCGTGATATAAACATTATCAATATAAAAACCAATTAAAAACCATCTTAATGAACCAGAGAATAAGCTGGCAAGTAATAATGTTCTCAAACCAAAGCGTTTTACTAACCAGGGCATCATAGCAAAAGCAACCACTTCTGATAAAACACCTACAGCCCATAAAATGCCGATCCATGAATTACTATAGCCATGTGACTCTGCGTAAATGGTATAAAATGTATAGTACGGTCCATGACTTGCCTGAACAAACATGCAGGCCAGCAGTAAGGCAATCACCTGTCTATTCTTCAAGATCTTCAATATAGGCAAATGAACATCTTCATGTGGTGCTCCAGCATGATCAAAAATCATCAATGTGGAAATTGCTATACCCGTTAATAATACCAGCACTATAATAGGTAAGTTGGCAATTTCTATTGAGCTTAATAAAATCCCCACGGATACAACAGCAATGATAAAGCCCACTGAACCCCAGCCTCTTACCCAACTGTATTGGTGATCATTTTTATCCAGATGGTTAAAAGTTAAGGCTTCAAATTGCGGCAGGATAGCATTCCAGAAAAAACTAAATACTAATAAAACAAAAAATAGCCACCAGAATGTGTTGCTGATAAATATACCGGCATAAGCAATGGCGGCCAATACTGCACCCAGGCGAATAATAAACAGACGATTACCCCGATGATCAGCAATCCAGCCCCATAAATAAGGGGCAATGATCTTGGTGCCCATAATAACAGCCATTAACTGGCCTATTTCTATTGCACTATAGCCGGAGTCAGAAAGGTAGAGCCCCCAATAAGGAATAAAAGCACCCAGAGAGGCAAAATAAAACCAGTAAAAACTGGATAATCGCCAGTAAGGAATGTGTTTTATCACAGTTGATCAACCGACTCTTGCATTAATAGCTTAAAAATAAGGTTAAATCCAATCATTAGCCTTTATTTTACATTAGCAGGAATAACTGGTGTATTTGACTGCACATCACCATTTTGTGCTTTATTACGCAGTAAATGATCCATCAGAGTGATTGCCAGCATGGCTTCTGCAATCGGTGTGGCACGAATACCAACACAGGGATCGTGACGTCCTTTAGTGATAACTTCAATTGAATTGCCGTTAAGATCAACACTTTGACCGGGTAAGCGCAAACTGGAAGTGGGTTTTAAAGCAATATGCGCAATCAAATCCTGACCAGAGGAAATACCGCCCAAAATTCCACCCGCATGATTTGACAAAAATCCTTCAGGGGTAATTTCATCACGATGTTCAGTGCCTTTTTGTTCAATACAGTCAAAGCCGGCACCAATTTCAACACCTTTTACGGCATTAATACTCATCATCGCATGCGCCACATCAGCATCAAGTCGATCAAAGATAGGTTCGCCCAGACCAACCGGCATACCTGTTGCGACCACAGAAATTTTAGCGCCAATGGAATTACCTTCTTTACGCAGCGCATCCATATAGTTTTCCATTGCTTCTACCTGAGTTTCATCCGGTGAAAAAAATGGATTTTTATTGATATTATCCCAGTTAAAATTATCATCACCGGGCTGGGCTGTTTTTATCGGACCTAATTGTGAGAGATAACCACGAATCTCAATACCATGTACATCTTTTAAATATTTTTTGGCAATGCCGCCGGCTGCCACACGAGATGCCGTTTCACGAGCAGAAGAACGCCCTCCTCCTCGATAATCACGAAAACCATATTTTTGCTGATAGGTGTAATCAGCATGCCCCGGACGGAAGGTATTTTTGATATTACCATAATCTTTGGAACGTTGATCTTTATTGTAAATCACCAGCGATATGGGAGTTCCCGTCGTTTTACCCTCAAATATACCTGATAGTATCTGTACTTCATCATCTTCACGACGCTGAGTAGTATGACGTGAAGTGCCTGGCTTACGGCGATCTAAATCAAATTGTAAATCGGCTTCTGACAGTTCAAGTCCCGGAGGACAGCCATCAACAATACAGCCTATGGCTTTACCGTGGCTTTCACCAAAAGAAGTCACTACAAAAAGTTTTCCAAATGAATTTCCAGACATATTCAACACTACAGGTTAGTTAATATTTAGCGAACCATTGAGATTCACTGATTTTTGTTTATTGTATCAATAAATTACACAGAATGAAGTTTATTTATCAGCTCTGCTGAAATACTATATTATCTCATTATAGGTTATAGTGATTTATTTAAAAAGATAGCACACTGGTTCTGGAGAATAGTCATGCGCGCGCTTATCATTGAAGATGAGATTCAACTTCAACAACAAATCACCACACAGTTAGAAGCTGAGAATTTTGTGGTTGATGTCACGGGAAATGGCAAAGAAGGCCTTTTTTTCGCCACAGAATATCCCGTAGATATCGCTATTATTGACATTGGCCTGCCTGAATTATCAGGTATTGAGATCATAAAGCAATTACGAAAATCAGGCAATAAACTCCCGGTGCTTATTTTAACAGCACGCAGTCGCTGGCAGGATAAAGTTGAAGGCCTCGAAGCAGGTGCCGATGATTATCTGGTCAAGCCTTTTCATATGGAAGAACTTTTAGCCCGTATTAACGCACTATTACGACGCGCGTCCAATAGCACCAGTGAACAATTAAGTTATGGCAATATCGTAATCATACCTGATAGTCAGCAGGCTACACTTGATAATAACCCTTTAGAACTCACTGAATTTGAATACAAAATTCTTGAATATTTAATGAGGCGCCATGCAAAAGTCATTGCCAAATCCGAACTGGCCGACTATCTCTATCCTCATGATGAAGATCGTGATAGTAATGTCATTGAAGTGATTATGGGTCGACTGCGTAAAAAGCTTGATCCTGACAGCACAGTAAAACCTATCGAAACTGTGCGTGGCAGAGGTTATTGTTTTAATCTTGTATAATTATTCATTTTAAAATCATGAAAAAGCTAGGGGCTGTTGATCTTTCGTGATTAAAAAATAAGCAGCATGGTAATCAAGTATAATGGTTTTACCACAAATCAACATACGAGATTAAGACCATGCCAAGAACAATGTTAACAGATGAATACTGGGAAAAGCTATCACGATTAATGCTTTATACGGGTCGAATTTACAATCAAGGCTGAGCATAGAAGTACTTTGGAGGGTATCCTTTACCGAATGCGAGTCGGTTGCCCATGGAGAGATGTACCCAAATCTTTCGGTCACTGGAGTGCAATTTATAGACGATTTAACTTGTGGTCAAAGAAAGGCATTATGCTCGAACTGTTTAATTCTCTAAAAAAATTATCTGATATTGAATGGGAATTTATTGACGGCAGTATTATAAAGGCTCATCAACATAGTATGGGTGCTGCAAGTAATAGTGTCAAAGCGATTGGAAAAAGCCGTGGTGGTAATACCACTAAGATACATATGGCTGTTGATAGCTATGGTTTACCAATTGAATTTATCCTGACGGGTGGTGAGGTTCATGACAGCAAAGCAGCCCCTGATTTAATAGCCAGTTTACCCGATTCAGACTACGTTATAGCAGATAAGGGTTATGATAGTGAATCAATAAGAGAAATTATTCGTCACAAAAAGGCCATACCTGTGATACCCAGAAAGAAGAATTCAGAAACAGGCAATTCAGATATGGATTGGTGTTTGTACAAATACAGACATCTGGTTGAAAATGTATTTGCCCGACTAAAGCATTATCGGGCAATTGCTACACGTTACGATAAGTTGGAAAGAAATTATGCCAGTACATTAGCTTTAGCTTGTTGTTTAATCTGGCTACCAATGTGGGTTGGTTAAAATATGAACACGAAAGATCAACAGCCCCTAAGCTCTTATTTAAAAATGACCTCTATTAATAGCCGGATTATTATCGGAGCTATCAGTATTGTCACCAGCTTTATGCTGTTAATTGGTATCACCTTAAGTAATACTTTCTATCATAGCGCCTATTCTGCACTTGAAGATAGTCTGACAGGTCAGGTTTATTTATTAATGGCTGATAGAGAGTTTATCCCCACAAACCTCAATTCAAATTCACAATTACTGATTAATAGACCTCTTCCCAACAGTAAAGAGACAAATAACAATACCTACTCACAATTGTCCGGATACATTACTCAGGCAAACGGCACAATTTTGTGGCAGTCCACTCCAGATATTGAACAAAAACTACCGCCTGTCCACCCTTTATCTAAGGGAAAAATCCAACACGGAAAAAAGGTCTTTCAACAATATGAGGTCAATGGTAAAACTTACATTAGTCTGAGCATCGCAATCTTTTGGGATCTAACTTCTGAGAAGTTTCCACTTATTTATCATATCAGCAATGATTTAAGCCAGCTGAACAAAAAAGTAGCCAATTATCAATACAGTTTATGGACAAATTTGATCATTATGTCACTAATACTATTTATCACTCTTTTTCTTATTCTACGCTGGGGACTCAAACCATTAAGAGAGGTTGAACAGGAAATCAAATCCGTAGAGCAAGGGGATCAAGAACTATTAAAAAACGCCTATCCTGATGAATTAATCCCCCTGACACACAATATCAACCAACTGATTCAATATGAGCGACAACAGCAACTACGTTATCGTAATGCATTAGCTGATCTGGCTCACAGCCTTAAGACACCCTTAGCCATTATCAGAGGACAAATCTACAATCCTAAACAGCCTGACGCCTATATTAATAGCATCAATGATGCCGTTGCCCGCATGAATTCGATCGTTGAGTATCAGCTGCAAAGAGCATCCTCAAACTCACCATCACCTCATATTCAATTTTTGCAGCTCACACCAATCGTTCATATATTGATTGACAGTATGAAAAAAAATTATCGAGATAAAAATATCCACTTTGAATTATATTTAGAACCTGATATTCAACTGAAAATTGATGAAGGTGATTTTATGGAGATATTAGGTAACGTATTAGATAACGCCTGTAAATGGTGTAATGATAAAATCAATCTAACTATCAAAACAAATAAAGATACCCTTCTTATAGATATTACCGATAATGGCCCCGGAATTGCCCGCGATATGATGGATCAAATTACCCAACGTGGTGTGCGTGCTGATGAACTCACACCGGGACATGGCGTGGGTCTGGCAATTGTGCAGGATATTGTCAATGTTTATGAAGGCTCAATTAAATTTTCAGATGCTGAAACAGGCGGTCTGAAAATCACTATTAGCTTTGCACTATAACTTCAGAAAAATGAATTATGAAGCATTAAAATAATCATCCAACTGTTCTTTTGTTAATAAGAAAACACCCTGACCACCATTTTCAAATTCCAGCCAATAAAAAGGCAAATCAGGATATCGTTCCTGCAAGGCATAGTCACTATTACCCACTTCCACAATAAGGATACCGTTATCAGTTAAGTGCTCAGATGCTTGTTCCAGCATTGGAATAACCAGCTCAAGACCATCATCTCCTGCTTCCAGACCAATTTTCGGTTCTGAATGAAATTCAACAGGCATATTAGCCAAATCATCGGCATCGACATAAGGTGGATTGGAAACAATAATATCGTATTTTCTATCTTGTAGATTGCTGAATAAATCCGATTGAATAATATTAACCTGATCAACCAGATGATGACGTTCAATGTTTTGCAGGGCAACATCCAGTGCATCTTCTGAAATATCCACCGCATCAACACTGGCATGAGGAAAATAATAGGCATTGGCAATGGCAATACAACCACTGCCGGTACACAGATCTAAAATATTTTCGACATTTTGTGCATCAACCCAGGGTTCATAGTGTTTCTGAATAAGTTCAGCTATAGGTGAGCGCGGCACTAAAACACGCTCATCTACATAAAAAGACAGACCGGCAAACCAGGATTCATTGGTCAGATAAGCAGCAGGAATTTTTTCTTTAGCACGTCGAAATAAAATATCAAACAGTGCCTGTTTTTCATTATTAGTGAGTCTGGATGAAAAATAAACAGAATGAGTATCAGGTTCTAAATTCAATGTATGCAGGACAAGATAAGCCGCCTCATCAATGGCTGTCGTATTACCATGACCATAAAAAAGCCCGGATTGTTTAAAAATACTCGCACCCCAACGAATAAAATCAGTAATTGTCTCTAAAGATTCAGACAATGAGTCCCTGGTGTATATAATTTTTGTCACAATAACGACCTTAATATGTTAAAAAAGGAATTTATAAAATAATATTGTACTATAAAACTCTGACATAAATAGTTAAAATTGATCGCAAGTATTCAATATGTATTAAATAAAACAATTACCTTTTACAACGCCCAACAGAGTCGTTATTACAAATCCGTCCATCAAACCAAATTGTATTGCTGAGTATTGCCCCCGTTAATTTAATATTTGATGCTTTAGCTCCAGTCAGATCAGCATAACTTAAGTCTGCTTTGGTAAAAATAGTTGCATTCAATATCGTACCACGCAAATCTGCTGCACGAAGGCTTGCTTGTGTGAAATTAGTCTTTGATAAATCAGCATGGGACAAATTAGCATAGTCCATATTGCTTTTTTGCAAGCTTGATTGTTTGAATTGTGTATTTTGTAATAAGGTGTTTTTAAAGCTGCTGCCTTTCAGGCTTTTTTTATTAAAAAATTTTCTCTGCAAATGACAGCCATCATAAATCATTCGTATACGTCAAAACTTCCCACGTTGACGGATCATGCCACTTTATTTAAGGGCTGAATTTTTTCAGTTAAATTCCATGGCATAAA
>JAHXIM010000275.1 GCA_025655635.1 gamma proteobacterium symbiont of Lucinoma myriamae
GAGGGGCTGTTAGGGTTAGTTGCGTCATGTGCTAATCTTGATCCCTATTTATATAAAAATCAAGCACTTTCATTGATCACGGGTATAGTCATCAGGCTTAGCAGAAACTTCATCACTGAAAAAGAACTTATCCATTTCTTTTTCTAAAAACTTACGATGTTCGGGATCAATTGGCGATAAGCGATATTCATTGATCAGCATAGTTTGATGTTGGACCCAGCCAGCCCAGGCTTCTTTGGATACATTTTCAAAAATGCGCTTACCCAGATCGCCAGGATAAGTGATGCGCTCAAGACCTTCGGCTTCTTTTCCTAGTTTTACACAATTTACCATTCGAGACATAGTTTTACCTTTATTCTTTTTTGTTTCTACGAGACTGATTTAATCGTCTGTAATATGAGTAGTATAAGTGGACAATAGAGTTGTTATGGGGGTAGGCATTCCTAATTTCAATGGTTTTTGTTTATTGAACCAGTGAAAATAATTGCTGTCATTGATCTGGGATGACAGGTCAATTTCAATGTGTACTGGAGTAATAAGCAGGTGAAAGTGGCTGAATGTATGTTTAAATTCTGCCTGAAACTGCATTTTGTTTTTGCTGATGTAGCGGTGCTTATCCAGCCATTGTTCAATTTCACCTTTAGTGGTGCATTGAGGAAAAGACCATAAGCCGCCCCAGATTCCTTGTTCAGGGCGTTTTTCCAGCAGTAGTTCTCCTGCGGGATTACTTATCATGAGTAAATAGGCTGTTCTGACTGGATTGTCTTTTTTGGGCTTTTTATGAGGGTAGTCGTTCGTCTGCTGGTTAAAATGGGCTTCACAGTTTCTCTTAAGGGGGCAGTCAGTGCATTGGGGCTTGCTTCGACTACAGAGGCTTGATCCTAAGTCCATTAGTGCTTGATTGAAGTCATCACAGCGTTTTTTTGGGGTGATTTTTTCTACTAGTGACCAGAGTTCTTTTTGTGTTTTTGTATGACCGCTCCATCCCTGAACTCGATAATAGCGACAAAGAATGCGCTTTACATTGCCGTCAAGAATCGGCTGGTGTTGATCATTGGCAAATGACAGAATTGCACCTGCTGTTGAGCGGCCAATGCCGGGTAATGATTGCAGTTCATCAATGGAGTCGGGAAAAAGCCCTGAGTGATCCTGATGGATAATTCGTGCTGTTTTATGCAGGTTTCTTGCCCGGGCGTAATAGCCCAGTCCTGTCCAGAAATGCAGTACATCATCTTGTGCTGCAGTTGCTAATGTATTGATGTCAGGGAAGTGTTTCATGAATCTTAAATAATAGGGTATGACGGTTTTTACCTGAGTTTGCTGGAGCATAATTTCTGAAACCCAAACACGATAGGTGGTTTTATTTATCTGCCAGGGGAGATCTTTTCGTCCGTATTGGTCAAACCATTTGAGTAGTTTTTTGGCGAATAAAGCTTTTGTTTGAGTGACGATAATAATGATCCGAATTTTTTGAGGTGAGTGGAATATGAATAAAAAAAGCCGGGTAAGTCCCGGCTTTTTTATGGTTAGGGTGCTGAAATATTAAAACTTAAGCAGTCCTTTGAATTTATCACCAAACTTTTCTTCTAGTTTTTTGTTTAATTTCTCTTCTACTTTTTTCTTTACTTCCTGCTCAAGTACTTTGCTTATATTTGCTTCTTCAGAAAGGTCAGAAAATTTACCTTTGATGGTGTATGGGATTTCTTTACTGGTTAAATCGGTTCCTTGTGATTTATCATCAATTTTTAAGCTATCAAGTAATATAACCGTTAAAGTATAGTCCATATACTCTTTGGGTAAGTCTATATAACCTTTTCCCTTGACACTCATTACCGGTGACTGACTGGCGAGATCATTATTGTGAATAACCCCGTTTTTAATAGCGAGAGTCCCTTTTAACTCGGAAAATTTTGTGTTCTTATCCTGGTCACCAGTAGGTGGCGCTGTACCTCTATAGAGAGCTTGTGCTTTTCTTAAGGTGGTTAATATATCTAATTTTTTGATATGACCATCAGTAACCAGTAATTTTGCTGTGCCATTACTATTTTTTACCAAACGGTCTTTATCATTACCGCTGGTTGTGATGTTAGCGCTAATGTTAGCGGCGCCGGTAAATTCCTGGCTGCCTGTTGTGTCCTGTAATAAGTCACCGATTTGAACATGTTTTAATTCATTGACGATTTTGAGTTTGGGTGTTTTGCCGCGTGCATCAATATCGGTTTTTAAATTAATTGTGCCCTGGTAAAGATCGGCTTTTAAGGGAGCTAATTGAACCAGTCCGTTATTGCCCTTTAAAACAATGACCACATTGCTCATTTTGGCACCACCGGCAATAAATTTTGCAATAGTTAATTTACCGCTAAGATTTAATTGGCGTAGTGTCTCAACCGGGAATATTGCAGCAGTTGACTGAGTAGTTGCTGGTGACTTTTTCTTTGCAGCAGGTGTTTTGCCAGATGCAGGCTTTGTCTTAGCTTTAGCAGGTGTATCTTGTCCTGCAACAGCATAGTAATCCAGATTTAATTGGTTTAATGTTAAGTCAAAACCATAGTGTGGTTTGCTAAAATTCTTGATTGAGGCACTGCCTTTTAATGTAGTGTCATCAAGATTGGCTTCAAGAGCGCTGATGGTGACAGCATCTTTGGTGCCATTAAAGGTGAGCTTGGCATCAGCTGAGTTAAGTGCCTTTGCTTCTTTCATTTTTGGTATTGCAGCACCGAGAGTGGCGGCCAATTGTTTGGGTGAAAACAGGTCAATGCTTACCTTACCGTTAAACTCTGGTGAGCTATCCAGTTTGCTGGCGTGAAATAAACCATTAATGACCATATCAAATAAGGTCAGCTTCATTTTATTAATATCAAGTACCTGAGTCTTACCATCAAAATTAATATCACCTGTTAATGTGGTTTTATTAGCACCGCCGGGTAATACATCACCAGTTAAATCCAGTGACAGTTCAGTACCGGGAAGCTGAAACAGTTGTTTAGATAATGAGATAGTAGGAGAGCTTTTTAAAGTAAAGTCACCTTGTATTGCAGGATTACTATTTTGAATATGGGTTGATATGCTTAGCTTAAATGGTTTGTCTTCTATCAATTCGCTAATAGTAATATTGCTTTTTGATAAAGTGACACTTTGATTTGCCTGTTCGTCAGTCCAGGTGATAAGGGCATCTGAGATGCTGAGTCCGGCAACGCTGATGGCAGGCATTGCTGCTTTATCTGCTTTCTTTTCAGTGCTTGCTGCTGGTTTTTCGACTTTAGCCGGAGTAGCTTTTTGCTCGCCTGAAAGATCGCTCCAGTTGGTGATGCCCTGCTTGTTTTTTATCAGGTTTAATTCCATGCCGGCTAATTTTATTTCGCCAACATCCAGACGGTTATCGGTTAATAGCGGCATGATGGCAACATATAAAGAAGCACCCTGTATACGGGCAAAAGGTTTATCTGCGAAACCTTCAGCATTACTGAGTTCCAGTTTTCCTAACTCCAGAGAAACAGACAGGGGTAAGGAAATGGATAGATCTATGTCACCGTCTATGGTTAAGGTTCGCCCTGTTTTATCTAATACTTGTTGTGAAATTTCATCTTTGTAGTCATTAGGATCAACTAGAATCGGGATCAAGATGCTTGTAAGCACAACGATCAGAACGAGTGAAGCAATGAGCCAAAGGAGTATTTTGATCAATTTTGTCATTTATTTTTACCAGTTTGGGTAATGATTTAAGATAATAAGTTTCAAACCATAAGTGGTGTAAGTTTATATTAAAATATAATCAGTAAAGTATAGCAACTCATGGTGAACAAATACGTACATACTACTTATAAATATCACTAATTTCTTTTTTAAACAGATCGAACACTTTAGGCCGCTTTACTTTAAGTGTCGGTGTCAAAATATCATTGTCTACCGTCCAGGGGTCAAGTGTTAAAATGACCTTGCGTATTTTTGCGTAGCCGGGGAAATCATGCAGTACGTCTCTTAAATGGCGCACGATTTGACTGTTGACAGCTTTGTTTTGTAAATTGTCTTTATCAAATGGATCCAGTTTGTTTTGTTCGGCAATGTGTACCCACTCTTCAGAATTTAAAACCAGTATTGCACTTAAATAAGCCTGTCCTTCACCCAATAATAAAGCCTGATCATATTTAGGATCGATCATAATCGTATTTTCAATATCAGTGGGAGGAATTTTTTCACCATTGGACATGATTAAAATATCTTTTAAACGACCGGTGATATAAACATGTCCTGTTTTATCATCAATTCGTGCCTGATCGCCACTATGAAACCAGCCGTCTGAATCAATCGCCTGAGCGGTAGCAGCATGGTTATTCCAATAGCCAATCATAACGCCGGGGCTTTTTATCAGTAATTCATCCTGTTCACCAGCTTTCATCTCAATTCCATCAAGAGGATGCCCAATAGAACGGGGATCATTATTATCAAGACGATTAAATGAGGCAACTGGGCTGGTTTCTGTGAGTCCATAACCTTGAATCAGGGTAAGCCCAAGACCAATGAATGTTTTTGCTACAGGAAACGGAATGGCAGCGCCACCTGTTGCGGCGAGTCTGAGTTTACCGCCAAATTTTTGCATCACTTTGTCAGCAACAAGATGTTTTAGTAATGGCCATAATAAACAGGAAAGGCAAAATGAAGAACGTTTTTGTTGATATAAGAAGCGATTCCAGCCAACCTGAACAGTGAGCTTAAATAATGCACGTTTTATGGGGGAACCCTTTAATAAAGTATTTTCAATTTTACCATAGACTCGTTCATAAATCCTCGGCACTGAGATCAGTAAGGTGGGTTTAATGGTGATAAGATCATCACCCAACAGCTGGATTGAGCGGGCAAAAGCGACTCTGCAGTCAGCCATAATGGCCAGATAATAACCCAGACTGCGCTCAAAAGTATGGGACAAAGGTAAAAAGGATAAAAATAAATCGTCAGCATTTACTTTGAGCCCTTCGGCTGAAGAGTAGGCAACGGATAAAATATTAAAGTGACTGAGCATGACGCCCTTGGGTCTGCCTGTGGTACCTGAGGTGTAAACAATGGTTGCCAGTTCATGGGGATCACCATCACGTTTATGCAGTACATGGCCTTGCTCTGGTAACCAGTCGTGCATTGTGGTAACAAGTTCTGCTTCGTCTTCTAATTGTTCAGAATTGGTATCAATTAGAATGACACGTTGCAATATCTTATTGTCAACGCATTTGTCACGTAAGCGACTCCATTGACTAACATCCTGTATCACCAGTAATTTAATGGCTGAATCATCAAGAATATAGGCAATATTATCCGGGCGGTCTTCAAGATAAAGAGGAACTACGATGAGGCCAAGCCCCAGTGCTGCCTGATCAACAGCGACCCATTCTTTACAGTTTTTCATTAAAATAGCAATGCGGTCACCGGGCTCCAGATCTTCCTGAGAAATGGATTTCTGCCATTTGCCCACCAGAATAGCCATCTCATTCCAGGTGCTTTCTTGCCATTCATTATTCTGTTTATTGTATTGAATATAGGCGGTTTTATCAGCAGAGTGTATGCTTCTTTCATAGAAGAGCCCATCCAGTGTACCCGCTTTTTTTGGGGTAATTATTGCATTGTGGGAGATCGTAGCCATAAAGTTGTTCCTCGAAATAGTTACTAATGGGTTCAAAATCACACATAACCCGCAATTCCGTGTAAAATATAGCATATATATTGAATGATCCCAGTAGGAAAATCTATCGGGTTTATCCTAAAATACAAAATTAAGGAGCTTTTTTTGAAAATTTTTGTCAATGGTGAACCAAAACAGGTTAAAGATGTCTGTTCAGTGCAGGATTTATTAACTGAGATGGATATTACAGGCCAGCGTTTAGCAGTTGAAGTGAATGAGGAAATTGTTTCTAAAAGCCGTCATGAGGACTATTCTTTTAGTGAAGATGATAAGGTAGAAATTGTTCATGCTATAGGCGGTGGTTAAAACATCAGTCAATTACTGGTAGTTTTCCAGGGCAGTTTTTAGGATAATAGCTTTTTAATTTTTTGATAACTTATTTAATAATATTCAGGACAAAATATGCAAGATGACCAGTTGATCATTGCTGATAAAGCGTACAATTCACGTCTATTAGTCGGTACCGGTAAATATAAAGATCTAGATGAAACTCGTGAAGCGATTGAGACCAGCGGTGCTGAAATTGTCACAGTGGCTATCCGTCGTACTAATATCGGTCAGAATCCGGATGAGCCTAATTTACTGGATGTTATATCGCCGGATAAATATACTATTCTACCCAATACTGCCGGCTGTTATACGGCCAAAGATGCCGTAAGAACCTGCCAGTTAGCACGTGAACTGCTGGATGGACATGATCTGGTTAAACTTGAAGTACTGGGCGATCAAAAGACACTTTATCCTAATATGGTTGATACCATTGAAGCGGCTGAAATCTTAATTAAAGATGGCTTTAAAGTCATGGTTTATACCAGTGACGATCCCATTATTGCTAAGCGCTTAGAAGAAATGGGCTGTGTTGCTGTCATGCCTTTGGCTGGTTTAATCGGCTCTGGTCTGGGTATTTGTAACCCTCATAATATTCGTCTGATTATAGAAAATGCTACGGTACCGATTCTGGTTGATGCCGGTGTGGGTACGGCTTCAGATGTGGCTATTGCGATGGAGCTTGGCTGTGATGCAGTCTTGATGAATACTGCCATCGCCGGAGCAAAAAATCCTGTGCTTATGGCTTCAGCAATGAAAAAAGCCATTGAAGGCGGCAGAGAAGCTTTCTTAGCTGGCCGCATGCCGAAAAAAGCCTATGCCAGTGCTTCTTCGCCGATTGATGGTACCTTTTTTTAAAAGAAGTTCTAAAAGAAGTTTTTAAAGTAGAGCCATAGTGGATAAAGAGCTAGTGAATAAAGTCGAGCACCCTCGCGCCATTAAAAGTTTCGTTGTTCGTTCCGGTCGGATGACTCCCGGTCAGGAAAAAGCCTATGAGCAACAATGGATGCATTATGGTATTGATGCTGATGAGCAGGTGCTTGATTTTGAGCTATTGTTTGCCCGACAGGCGCCTGTTATTTTAGAAGTTGGTTTTGGCATGGGGGATTCTCTGCTGGAAATGGCTGCCCGTCATCCGGAAAATAATTATCTGGGTATTGAAGTCCATAAGCCGGGTGTTGGCCGGGTGCTTGCTAACATTAGTGAGCAGTCACTTACTAATCTTAAAGTGATGAAATTTGATGCCGTTGAGGTATTAAAAAAACAAGTCAAAGATAATAGCCTGAGTGCAGTCTATCTGTTTTTTCCTGATCCCTGGCATAAAACCCGTCATCAAAAACGGCGTATTGTGCAGGATGATTTTATTCAACTGATTAGAAAAAAATTAATACCTCATGGACAATTTCATATGGCAACAGATTGGGAGCATTATGCCCGCCAGATGCTCAGGACGATGAAAAAAGCGCCGGGTTTTAGTAATTGTGCTGCCGATGGTGAATATATTCCCCGGCCAGAACACCGGCCCGTTACTAAATTTGAGCGACGTGGTGAACGCCTGGGACATGGCGTCTGGGATATTTTGTTTGAGAAAATAAGCTGATACCCTGACACATTAATTTTGACTGTTCTATTTGTAGGGATGAATTCATTCACCTTTACAAATAACTCCAACGTATTATTAACAGTGCTATTTGGAAATATTCCTATGAATCTGACCATTGAACTGATACCGCAAGCATGGCTTTATATTGCTTACCTTTTGTTATTACCTGTTTTATACCTTATTTATTCCACCTTTCCAGGGGAGTGGTTTAAAAAAAATTATAATATCTTTTTTGCTATAGGCCTGTTTTTAATGGTGATGTGGTATATGAAGGCAGGGGTCCATGCCGGCATGGTATACCACTATTTAGGCGCAACACTATTGACGCTGATGTTTGGCTGGCAACTGGCTATTGTGGGGATCATGATACAAGTGTTGATTCTGGTCATGATGGGCATACTGGAATGGCAGACTTTTGCTGTTAATGTCTTTTTAATGGGCGTGATCCCGGTGATCATCACCTCATTTATACTCTTTCTTGTTGAACGTATAGAAAATAATCATTTTATTATCTATTTCTTTGCCGGTGCTTTTATTAATGCGGCTGTGACGGTGGCTGTCAGTGTTTATCTGACTTCCATGTTGATGGTGATAGGTGATGCCTATAGTTATAATTATATTACTTATGAATATACCCCCTACATCTTTCTTATGATTTATCCTGAAGCCTTTTTAACCGGGCTGGTGATGATTATAATGATTGTCAATTTTCCGCAATGGGTACGTTCATTTGATGATAATAAATAGTCAGCCCTGAAAAACATATTATCTATTTGAAAT
>JAHXIM010000311.1 GCA_025655635.1 gamma proteobacterium symbiont of Lucinoma myriamae
TTTACCTGAAATTGGAAAATCATTAGATACTCGAATTAATGATAATTTTCAGACGTTCGATCCTGCATTTTCAAGTTGATTGGGTATATGCGTATATCATCAGAGACGGCAACGGGAATTTCTGTCAAGTTTCCTGAATTCTTATTTAAAAGCTCACTTGTCCGTAACAGGTATATTAATGACAGCGGATCAAGTATTTTCGAGTGCTGTATTTTGTCACCCGACTCTTTGTGGATTAGATAACTTTGCTGCTCCTCCAGTAAAGGAAAATGCGTGAGAAATCAGGAATACGATAGTGTCCATCTTTTTCCCAAACCTCTTTAACATCCACTCCTAAAAAACCAGACTTTTCCTGTATCTTTTCACGTTTTTTAAATAACTGTGTTGCTTTATTTTCCCAGTCCAGCCAGAGAAAATCATGACTATGGCTATTGCCTGTATCAGTTTCTTCCACCAAAACTGTTCGCTGTAAAGTACTATCCAGTGTTGTTTTATAGGTATAACGAACCGGCTGAAACATTTCTGCTTTAGTATAATTTTCTGTTGTCAGATAGAGTTCAAACTGATGGGCATTTTGCTTGTCGGGTGTTTGCTGATTAGCTGAAAAGCTCATCTTAATATCAGCTAAATCAGCCCAGATCATTGATGTAAACAGTCCTCGGTAGCTAAGCTTATAATCTAGTGTTTCACCAGAAGAAAAAGGCAATTGAAGCAATTTGCTACTATTAGCAAAAGCCTCAATACTAAGGCAAACACAGAGTATTGATAAAATAATATTAAGACGGGGCATTAACCTTCTCATCAGGTAATGACGGCCATACAGTGATTATTGAACTGACCAGTGTGCCCAGTGGTATGGCAAAAAATATTCCCCAAAAACCCCACAGGTCGCCAAAAAATAAAATAGCAACAATAATAGCCACAGGATGAAGGTTAACTACTTCGGAAAATAGCAGAGGCACAATAACATTACCATCTAAAGCCTGGATAATACCATAGGCAAGCATTAACCAGGCGAAATCAGCAGTCCATCCCCATTGAAAATATGCGATGAGCGCTACGGGAATGGTCACTACCGTGGCGCCAATATAGGGCACCACAACGGACAAGCCCACCAGAATTGAAATCAATAAGGCATATTTTAAGCCCAGAAATGTGAAGGTAATAAAACACATTACTGAAATGATGGTGATTTCCCAGAATTTGCCGCGTACGTAGTTACCAATTTGCTGATCCATTTCATACCACACCTTAGTAGAAAGCTGTGTGTTTTTTGGAAAAAATCGCATAAACCAGCCCAGAATCATCTCTTTATCTTTTAAAAAGAAAAATACTAATAAGGGAGCCAGGATCAGGTAGATCATGATGGTAATACTGCCTTGAATGGAACTTAACGAAAAGGATAATACATGTTTACCCATTGTCGCCACCTGCGACTGAATGAGTGAAAATATCTCTAAAACAGCGTCTTCAGAAATAAAGCTATAATGTGTCGGCAATTGTAATATTAATTGTCGCCCCCGCTCAATATATTTAGGCGTGTCCGTAATTAAGTCGGTTATCTGTTCCCATAAGAGCGGCGTTATTACAAAAAGAGTCAGCATTAATACCGTTAAGAAACCCACAAAAACAAGAATAACGGAAACCTGCCGACGTTTAATCAAGCGATTAGATAAAACCACCAGACCTTCAAGCAGATAGGCAATGACAATGGCCGTAAAAACAGATGCTAAGGTATCATTAAAAACAAGAACAATAGTAAATGATAAAATGAGGAAAACGACTAAAAAAATGACCTGTGGATCAGAAAAGTGTCTCTGAAACCAACGATTAAAAAGATCTAGCATAACTTATAATTAACCCTGTTATTCTGTTTCATTATCATTCTGTTGACAAAATTCACTATAACGCCGCTCAAATATTATTTCCAGTTCATCAATAACCTCAACTGCAGCACGTCCCTGAAGGATATGAGCCGACATTAATGAGGCTGTTTCATCCAGCATGGTATTTTTCTTTATCATCGGAAAAGTCTCCGACAAACGCTTAATGGCGGCAACCACCCGCTCTTCTGTTGGTCTTGGAATATCCAGCGGTTCTTTAACCATCACTAAGCGCCCGTCCTGTTTTGCCTTATCTAATAAAAACTCAGCAAAAGATAAGACACTATTTTGATCATTACTATCCAGATCAGAGAGGACATTAAGACATTTTTTTTCGGTTTTATTCATTTTTTCTATCACTTTTTAATAACTATTTAGTGAGTTATTTACAAAGAGCCTGTGGTTGCTTAACACTAGTAATTAGTGTCCATCCGGAAATAGCTGTTTCTTTTCTTCCCCGTTCTTTAGAAGGGGGAGGTTAAAAGCAGAATAAACGGATGAACACTAATTAGAAATACTCACTAAATAGTTACTACTTTTTATTACATTCCAGCTTTCAAGCGCGTCATTATATCACCTTTTGCCTGTTTCAAGATGGAATCTTTATCAAGAGAATCTAATATTGAACGCACGGCTTGTTTAGCACCTCCCTCTCCCCAGGATTTTCCCTGTCTGAGATATTGTTGTGCTGCTTTGCCAACCACCAGCGTACTATAATAGGCTACAGCACCTTGTGCTGATGCCGTAAGAATAGTAGATAAACCACCCGTTCCCAATTTTAAAGCACTTGAGATAAAATGAATTCCCCAGATAGTTCCCAGTAACAACACCATTTGTCCTGCAATGGTTTTAATTAAGTCACCGGCTTCTGACTTACTCAAAGGTAATCCGTAAAGTCTCGATAAGTGTACAATTAAGGTCACATCAATAATAGCAGCAGCCATTAAATCAGCAATGGGGACAGGGTTAATCGCAACAGCAACGCCCTTTGACACACAATAGGCATGAATCAGCTTTTCTGCAACATCTTTACGAATCGCCATAATCCGTTCACTCACCTGATCAGACAGATCGCCGGCAAACAGGCTGGCATTGATTGCTGCTAATGTTTTACCTTCACCTTTAACGATTGACCACAAGCAGCTTTTCAGCTCTTCAATATCAGCCGGGAATTCTTTAGTGGTTTCTGTTTCATTGCCCTGTTCATCCACCAAAATATAATGTTTGTAGCTTGTTCTTGAGGTAGTTAAAATAATATTTTCAGCATCAACCAGATTTGTGACTCGCTGCGTTAAATTTTCCAGTAATAATTTTTGTTCATTTTTTGTATACCGATCGGCTTTATTAAGCACTAAGACTACCGGTCTGGATTCAGACACTACTTGTTTCAAGGCCTGATATTCTGTATCAGTCATATCACTATCAAGTACAAATAAAATGATATCCGAACGGGCAGCCACCTCATGTGCCATTTTAGCCCGCTGTTCACCTTCTATTTCATTAATACCCGGTGTATCAATAAAGTACACGCCCCCTTCCTCATACTCATGCCAGTTTGCATAGGCATTTGTCCGGGTTTCACCATGTAATGGACTGCTAGAAAATTGTTGTTTGCCAATTAAGGCATTAAGTAATGAGGACTTACCGACACTGACACGTCCTAACACTGAGATGTGAATATGCTCATGTTCAATTTTTTCCAGCATTTTTTCCACTTGCTGAAAGTCATCCTGCAGAGACTCACGTACCTGCTGAGGCACTCTTTTATCCTGCAATAGATAATTAAGGCTTTCCTTTGCTATGCTGAGATGATCATCTCCCGCCTTAACAGAGTCCTCTTGAGCCTCTGTTTCTGCCTTATTCTGCTTGCCTTCTTGTCGACTGGCATTATTTTGGCCCGCCTCACTTAGACTCGATCGTTTTGTAAAAACTTTATCAATCACTATTGCGGAGTTTGAGGACCAGTTTGATAAAATCTTTTGTGCGCGACTCAATATTTTCACCCAGTTGCTCCTTATACAAATCACTGATCAATGCGGGTGATAATTCACCAGTTACTTCCAGGGTTCTGGCCACCGAATGTCCCAGAGTATCAAATATCATTCCATACGCAACAGCATGCATTAAACCACCGGAAACAGTACCAATACCGGGAAATGCCTTAAGCCCGTTACCGGCAATTGCCAGTAATAACGGCAGGGTTTTATCCATACGTGATTGTATCAGTTCAATCAGTTTATTGGCATCAATATCAGTTGCAGCCACCTCATAAAGTTTGCACAAGTCTTTGACCATTTGAATACCCAGATAACCTTGCACCAGCAGATCAGTACCCGGACTTATCGTCGCCATTGAAGCCACTACTGCTTTTTTGGTATAACTCTTGACCATTCGACAGCTCTGAGAATGTTTAAAATGGGCTTCAATATCATCTAACTTAGTATTCACCATCTGTGCCACTGATTTTTCCCGCAGCTGTTCCAGGCGATCAATCCCATAACTGTGCATCATTTTCAGCAACTGCTCTCGTAATACATCCACTTCCAGTGGCATAGAACGCTGCACCCGCTCTTCTTCACCATCGGGTGTCAGGCGAATAAACTCACGCAAACCACCGGCATTAATAGTTAAAACCGGTGTATCTTGAACAAAAAGCGGCTCAGGAACAGGAGAAATATCAATAATTCGCTGTTTGATTCTTTCACTGATCAGCTGCAATTCTTCCTGACTATACCTATCAGCCTTATTAAGCACCACAAGGCAGGGTTTTTGCAATAATAACATCTTTAGTTCACTAAACTGAGTGGCGCTCAGATCACCATCACAAAGATAGATTGCAATATGAGCACGTTGTACTTCATCTGTCGCCAGCAGGTCCAGTTCAGCATATTGCTCATTCAAACCCGGCATATCAGTGAGAATATAGTGTTGTTCTATACCATCATTTATAATGTGCCAGTGATAATGCTTAATTTCACGTGTCGTACCACCAATCACACTGGTTTCAATAATAGGCTCCTGCCCTTGTGAACTCTTTTCTTGTAAATTCGTATTTTGTAAAGCCTTCTCTTGTAAATTAGAGCTGTCAGCAATCAAAGCTTTAATCACTGAGCTTTTGCCACTACTGATATCACCAAATAATGCAATATAAAGTTTTTGTTGAGATTTTCTTTGTGTATAATTTTTAAGTTCTGCTTTAATTGCAGCCCGCTCTGGTGATACTGCAAATTCACTGGACCATTTATTGATCATTGCTTCATCAATTTTTGCTGAAGTTTCAGAAGCCTTATCTGTACTTTTTATTGCTTTTTCTTCTTGCTCACTCTGTTTTAAGGGCGGTATTTTTATCTCTTGCTCTTGCGAATGTTGCGTAGAGTGTCCACTTTCCAAAAACTTCTGACTCATAGCATTTAAGCGTTGTGCCGTTGCTTCCATATCATCATTAATTGCTCTGGCTTGTTTTTCTTTGGCTGCAGCTCTTTTTTCAGGTAATAAAAAACGCCAGATTATTCGTCCAAACAGGACTGAAATGAGCACAATGGCTGATACATATGTCCAGATAAGCCAATCAGGCTTTTGTTGTAATTGCTGCCAAACAGAAAAAGATAGGTTGGTGACAAAAAGAACAGCAACCAGAAAGATAAAAAATAGCAGCAGCAATACAATAGATATTACAAGGCGTGATGCTGGCAGTTTTGGCATAGGGTGATTACTTTATTAAAATATGAAAATAACAGGGGTTTAATAATCAAAGAACATGACTATTATAGAAAAATTAACAGACAGAGTAAAAAATAATATATTGAGGTATTTTACGCAGAGAGCGGAGAAAGAGTTCAATAAACTGACTGTAACTCACCAAAGCCACAGTCAGAAATATCACTCAGGAATTTTAACTGATTAAAAACCAAAACCGCCTGTACTTTCAGCTTTTTCTGCTTTAGCACCTGCCGCCTGACTTAATGCTTTTTTAATAGCATCAGGCGATGCCATAATTCCCATAAAGCTGTGGTCTCCTGCCATTGATAAGTCAGGAAAACTGGTAGCAATACGAAATTTAGCACTTAACGCATAAACTTTACCATTTTCATGAACCAGCATTTCATAAGGCAGATGCGCCGTTGAGCGAATGTCCTTAAAATCAACTTCTGTCATAACAGTGGTGTCATCACTCATGTCCTGTGTCATGGCAACACCAATCACAGTTTGTTTTTTACCGGGTATATCCACTTGATAGACTTTAGAAACTCCGCCTTTTTTTGCAGCTAAAGCCGCTTTAACCTTTTGCATGGCTTTATCATAACTGCCATGCTCAGCCACCACATCAGGATCATCAAAATAAGGCATGCCATACATATAGTGATAGCCTTCTAAGTCATCTTTTGAAAGCCCTTTTTCAGAACCATAGTCTTTTTGTTTTCCTAATGCACCTTTCAATGCAGAGGCCACATCGTCCAAACCGCCTGCCATACGATAAGCAGCAGCCATATAGACCGGATTGGTATAAGTCACTTGAATCGTGCCGGCCATATCGGTTACAGCAACGCGCTGTACTGCACCATAACCACCAAACTCAGTCGCTTTGGCATTCTTTTTTAAGGCATCATTGGTGACAATAATAATATTTGCCCCTTTATAAGGCGAATATTCACCTACTACTTCAAAACCGGCAGAACTGAGTTTTGCTTTGGTATCAGTAACCGTCTTAGCATAATCACCGCTTGCTGCATCGGCCAGAATAAACGGCTTTAAGTTTTTTGCCTGGACTGCAGATGAAATCATTATAAAAAATAAAGCTGACAGCAATAGTTTTGCTATCACCGAACGAGTCATTAAAGAATTAAACATAGTATTATCCCCCGGATAGTTGTCTGACTGTATTGTTACAGTTCTTATATATTATTGAGTCTTTGTTAAAAACAAAGAAAGGGTCATAGAGACCCCTTCTTTGCTAGATAAAAGTTACTGGCCAGGAAATTTTAGAAATTCCAACCGTAAGCAATACCAAATGCATCTTGAGACATTTTGATATCGGCTTCGCCTGGAGCACCACCAGTACCAAAGAATGCTGGAATAGAGTTACTACCCTTAACTTTTTCTTTAAAGGCATGCATATAGAACATAGAGATTTCACTTTGATTTGGAAGAACATATGTCATACCAATAGTTGCATGATCTTCAATAACTGCTGGCACTAAGATATTGAAAAGAGTTTGGTCTTTATCAATCGGTTGGTCTGCATGGCTATAACCAGCACGTAGGGTCAATTGGCTATTCACTTGATATTCCGCACCTAACTTGTAGACCGTCATATCATCCCAGCCAAAACCTGAACCATTATTGTCACCCAACTGCTTACCAGGTGCTATCATACAATCACCAGGTGCCACTCCCGAACACATTCCAGATTGAATAGAATTTCCAATGGACTTAACATCACTATAGTTAATTTGCTGAACATCAAAAGCTAACATAAGCTGATCCGTTGCCTGGAAAGCTAAACCAATTCCATAATTCTCAGGGACATCTAAACTTCCATCCTCTGCAAGCAGGCCTGAATAATCATCCATCTCATCCATATCGATTTCTGAGTTATAGACCACACCAACAGTTAATTGATCAGTTAACTGTCCCTGCCAACCCAAAGAAAGACCAAAGCCCCAGGCATCATCTCGACCTTTATCAGCTACGCTACCAGGATTAGAGGAAAAGTTAGAATTATCAAAGTTACTGAGTCCCCATGCTTTAAATTGTTGGTATGCCACTTGTAATGAAACACCAACTGAATGCTTATCATTAATTTTATAGGATAATGTCGGTAATATTCTCACCTGTTCAAGATTAATACCTGTTGTGGAAGGGTAACCACCTGGAGACATCATATCAGTCTGATCATACATCCACATATTATCATAATTTTTGTTCATACCACCAGTTCCCACAACAGTAAGACCCACTGACATGTCATCACTTAACATATAGTTAAAGCCACCTTCGGGGATATAAAACGGCCCATCATTGTTGCCGGTACCGTCAAAATTTGGAGGGTTTCCAGGCCCAGCCGCGTGTCCACTAATCACAGCAGCACGATCTGGATCAAACATCTGAATACCAAAATCAAAACGATTGCCGACACGGACCATTGCTGCCGGATTATCTGCAGCAGAAACAGCGTGATCAGCGATAGCAATACCAGCACCGGCACGGCCATTAGATTTAGTACCATTACCCATCATAAACATACCATTAGTTGCCATGGCGGTGGTTGGTAATAAGATTGCTGCGAATACTGCAGCGGATAGAAGACGATTATTCATCATTTTTACTTGAGCTCCTTCAAAAAACTATTATGTGTCAGTCAATAAATCATCAGTACAATTCCATATTACTTAGTCGATCCTAAAAAAAGATAATCATCATGAATCGATAGATTATCGTACAACATTAATTGTAATTTTATTGTTCCTGATCAAATTGTTA
>JAHXIM010000467.1 GCA_025655635.1 gamma proteobacterium symbiont of Lucinoma myriamae
TATGTTCGTTTCTGTCCCATTTTGACACCTCAATAATTGATAGTTATTATCTCTTATTAAAGTATCCAGTTCTATTAGACCACAACAATTCATGATGATTATCTTTTTTCAGGATCGACTATTTAATAGTAAGTCCTCCAGAATGTCACCTTGCTTTTCCCATCCTGAAGTTATTGGCTCTGGCGTATATTGAGCTTTATAAAATCGTTGTACAGAAGAAACAATTTCTTCTGTGCTCCCAGGCTGAAAAAAAGCTTCAGGATAATCTTTTAAAACGTATTTTGTTGATTCTGTACTTGTAGCTAAAATAGGTGTTCCACAAGCCAGAGCCTCATATATTTTTACAGGATAGCTATAATTACCAAACTCACTATCAGCATTAATAGAGATTAAAACATCAACACTTCGATAAACATCTACTACCATATTATCAGGAATATAGCCTAACCAAAAAATATTATCAGGCAATCTGAGCCCAGTTTGTTTACGACCAGTTAGTACAAATTTAATCTCAGGGGTAGTTTTTTCCAATATTTTAATTGCTTCAAGAAAAAAATGAATATCTCTATTTCTATTTAAACTTCCACTATATCCAACTAAAAAAAAAGTATTTGGAAGGCCTAATCGTTCTCTAGATTCAGATTTGTTTCCCATAGAAAAACCAGAGTCAGCTGACATAGAAATAACACCAGCTCTCTTTTTTTTAGAATAATGGCAGCTTTTTAATAATTTGTTTAATAATTCCGGCCCTGCTGCAGTAACTAAATCACATTTATTTAAAGCTCTCCTCCAAAAGAAATGAAGCACTTTATTCCACTTCATGTAACTCTCATAATTGTCATATGCATCAATAGCAGAATTCATATTGGTTTTTTCAGCTATTATTTGAGCACATATTCCAAAATAAGTGTCAGAAAATCCAATAATCCAGTCAGCCTTTCTTTTTTTTGCAATAGACTTTACATAAAAAAAATAATGAAATGGGTTTGGTAATAAATTAACAGAATGCCAGGTAATACCATTACGAAATTCACTAAATTCAGATTCTATATTATAAATGAGTAAAATCAGATCAATTTCATGTCCTTTTTTTGCCATTTCAATAGCTAAATTAAAAAAACGTCCATAGGGTCTTTCCCATAAATCCCGTGAAAGAGGCCTTCTTTTACATAGAAATAGTAGTCTCATTATTTATATTTTTTTATTAAATAAAATAGAAAAGTTATTTTATATTTATTAAGTTGCTAAAAATTCTTATTAATTTTTTAAAAACTTTTTTTAAAAAATTAATTTTATGGTCTTTATGGAATTGCTTAATCCTTTGTACTGCAATTTCATTAATTTTGATCACTTCATTAAAATTCCAGGTTTTTTTTGTACTTAGTTGATACGAGTATATATCATTGTTATTACAATGAATTCCTGATCCATCCATTCCAATATTTTTTACACAGGTATGTACCGGGTTAATACAGAAACCATTGTTTTTGTATATAGTAATTAACCAAAAGATTGCCCATGTATTAATTTTACCTTTGTTGTTTGCAATCACTTGCCACCACACATCATGAGTACCATCAAGATTAAGTTTATAAATGTCTTTACTGGAGAATTCTTTTACCAATGCTCCTGCATTTTTTTCAAAATTTTTCCAACGATCTTTCCATGTAGCCCAGCCCCAACATTCCATTCGTTGCCAGATATATATATCATTAAGGCCATCTGTTTTTATAGGATAATTCCATCCACTAGCATGCCATATTTTTTTCTCATGTTCAAAATAATTTAATGCTAAATTCATAAACTTCAAAAAATTAGGACTAGTTAAGTGATCGTCTTCCAGAACAATTATTTTTCCATACTTATCTATAACTTTAGTAACTCCATCAATAATTGAATTTGCTAAACCAAAGTTTTTTTCACGTTCAATTATTGTAACATTTTTAAAGCCATTAATAGTTTTAATATATTTTCTTACATTAGCCACATTTAAGTTTTGTTCTGTATCTTTAGGGGCATCACTGTAAATAAACAAAAGACTTTCACATGCCAGGTTATTTTTTTTTAAACTTTCAATGGTTTTTTGAGTATGCCAAGGTCGATTATATACAAAAAGAACTATAGGGGATAAGTTCATTTTTCGTCCATAAGTATAGATAAGGTATTTTTATGAAGTGTTAAATTTGAGATAATATATTCAGGCTCAATTCTGACAGTATCATCCATTAACTTTTTAATTAACACCTTAGTTTCTTTATAATTTTTTGAAAAAAACAACCCATTCTTATTAATCATCAGATGAAAACCATTAAGAGCATTTTCGTGCGTAAATATAGTTGGAACACAGAAATTTTGAGCCTCAAAAGCCACTGTTGAGAATCCTGTTAAATGGATATCTGTTAGTTTTAATAAATCATATAATGGTGCTATTGAAGAAAATTCAATTTCAGTATTGTCTAAAGACTCAATTTTATTTCTTAAAGCACTTGAAATTGGTAAACGAGGATGTTCTCTAAAATGCCAAGAAGTATTATGAGAAAAATTACTAATTATATCTAACAAGTAATTTGGGAAAAAACTATCTCCCTGGAGAGAAACTAAAATATTAGTGTTGTAAATATTATAATATTTTTTAATCTTATCAATAGATATATTTTTTTGTAGGAAATAAGTCATCCATATGTTTCCACCAACGACAGCTTGGTGTTTATCTGTCTTAGCAGCCCATTTATCAATTCTATTTTTTGAAATTTTTCCCCACATCCAAAACACATCAGGAATTAATTCATAGCCTTTTTGTGGAATATTTTCCCAGTTTGTATACATCGCATGATAATCATTTTGTGCTCCATGCTGGTATTCTACTGATTTAATTCCCAATTTATTACAAGCAAGGCTCATTGCCATTGCATCAATTCTGTAAAAGCAAACGATAAAAACCAACTTTGGTGAATAACTTTTTAAAATTTTTTCATATTCTTTTGATAAGTAATTTAGCCAATATAAATCATTATGTACATTAACTTTAAATCCAAATTCTTTAAATATTTTTTGATTTATATCATACAAATAATTTTTTTTGATTTGTGAAAAAAACTGAGATAATTTACATTTTAATTTAGCTTTTTTTACAAGGAAATCAATATACGTTATATTAAGGTTAAAATACTTTCTTTTACTTAACCATTCTTGATCATTAATTTCTACAGTTTTAATTTTATATTGATTGGTAAAAAAGTATCTAAAGCTATCAGAATATCGATTAAAATAATTATTCTCAATTATATCTTGAGACTCTGAAAGACGTGAAAAAAAAACAATATCAATATTTTCATGTTTGAGTGGATTTTTTTTATAAAGAATATATGCGTTAAGTAATTGCTTAAAATAATACATTATTTTTTTAAGTTGATTTAATTTCCCCATTTTTCTTTGATTTTTACTACTAACATTATGCAAAATAGACAATCGAATTAAAGGCCATGGATTAAATCCAAAACAGTTTAGAGCTGATAAATCTACAGAAGTTTCTATATTATTAATTTTTCTCACAAACTTATGTAAATTCATTTAATGATACCAATTGAATATTAATTTATGTTTTGGATGAAAGAATTGCTTCTGCTACTCTAAAATCAATTTCATTATCAACATCAACAGAATCAATATTATCCATAATATATGGATATGCTCCACTATATAGTGTTACTAAGTTATCATCTTCAAGGCTTTTAATTGATCTTATATATATTGCACCATTAGGATGAAAATAATCATTTTGATCTTGACTGCGAGTATTTCCATTAATCATTGGACAATCACTAAAAATTGATTTCCAACCATCATCATTTATAGAAAATGCAAAAGAAAGAGGAAATTTATACTTTGTGGCAGAAAAAACCGGCTTCCCTTTTTTTTCATATAGCGCTATAGCTTCATCGATATGATTTGTTTTTCTTAAAGGTACCGTTGGCAAAGCCAATATAAAAGCACCTTCACGTTGTCCAAAAATCTTTTGTTTTTTTTCTTTTATGTAATCAAATATTTTTACTTTATCATCAGCTTCTGCCAACTCTCTATAATCAAGAGTAAGTTTATCTGAATTAATGTAACGTCGCGCTAATTTAAAGTAATCCATTGAATCAGTAGATAGAATTACATGATCAATATGCTTTGATTCTATACATGCTTCCAGTGTCCATACTAATAACGGCTTTCCTAAGAGCATCTTAATATTTTTTCCTGGAAGACGCTTAGAACCTGAACGTGCTGGTACTATTGCTGTATACTTCATTAGTTTTCTCCATAATTTTTTTCCCATGACCTCAATATTTCATCATATGTTGATAAAACTGTCACATAATCAGAATCTGAAAGATGCTGAAGGGGCATTCTATCACGACGATGCATATAACCAGCAGCTTGTAATAGCGCTTTATTTGATCGGTGCCAACCATATTTTGTGGCACATTTCTCAAAAAATGGAGCTTCTAATTCATCTAAAATGTATTTAATAGTTTTCTCATCATTATTTTCATATGCTTTCCAAAATAGCTTACCAATTTTTGCATCTATAATTGAAATTCCATTTAAATATGCACGGGCACCATGCGTCCTGTACTGAATAAATGATTTCTTGATTCCTGCAATAATTATACGAATTTTTGGCTCTAGCTCCAGCGCAGTAGTCGTCAATTCAAAATCATGGGCATCTTCTTTTAAAGCAACAATTTGTGGTATTTTTGGCAATGAAGATATCAATGATTTAGGCCAATGCATTTGTTTACCATTATAGCCAGATAAAAATGGCATTTCATGAACTAAAATAGGCATGCTTGATTCGATTCCTACACGAGAATAATGTTCAAGAATTTGATCATCAGAAAAATATTTTTCTCGGACAATAAGGGAAATAATATCTGCACCTAGATCTTTTGCATGTTTAGTAAACTCAATTGTATTTTTTGTTGAACCATGAATCGGATCTCCTACAATAATTATATTGTTTTTATTAAGTTTTTTAACAATTTTTATACAGAATGCATTTAATTCCATAATTTCTTGATCATTCAATTGAGAATATCTTGAATTATATGCC
Source organism: gamma proteobacterium symbiont of Lucinoma myriamae (assembly GCA_025655635.1). GTDB lineage: Bacteria > Pseudomonadota > Gammaproteobacteria > GRL18 > GRL18 > GRL18. The sequence goes on from JAHXIM010000467.1 coordinate 5,099, forward strand.
ATAGTATAAAATTTTCTTGCTCCTTGTTTATAAAGTAGTGAAATATACTTTTCAAGACTTGTATAATCTATCTCTTCATTCTCAAGGAATGGTGTAAATATAGTATAAAAGCATCCGGTTAATTGTTCTTTCAAATTTTCATACATATATTATGCCTTTTTCCCATCGCTCAATATCCACATTGACCATTTCTTCAATCATCTGTCTAAAAAGTTTTTTTCTTCGCCAACCAGTTTCTTTCTTAATTCGAGCTGGATCACCAGCCAATGGGGGAGTATCATAAGGTCTAAAGTATTTCTCAGAAACCATGGCTAATTTACTTCCTGTTCTATTATCGATACAAATTTCATTTTTTCCTGTTCCTTCGAATATGGGTTCAAAGCCTGCTGATAAAGCAGAAATTTTAAGTATATCTCGTACAGTTGATAATTCTCCCGTTGCAATAACAAAATCATGAGGTTCATCCATAGCTAACATTAATCTCATAGCATCAACATAATCTACTGCTGAACCCCAGTCTCTTGCTGAATCAAAACTACCTAATTCCATCGCTTTTCCACTCTTCAACTTTTGTCTTGCAATATTGAATGTAATTTTTCTTGGTACAAACTGACGTCCGCGAAGCGGTCCTTCATGATTAAATAATATTCCTGAGCATGCAAAAAGCCCATACTTCTCCCGATATAACTTAATAAAATAATCAGCTGATAATTTTGATATTGCATAAGGATTATTAGGTTGAAATGGTGAATCCTCATTCAAAAGTCCACTTCCACTATTACGTCCAAATACTTCTGAACTTGAGGCAAAAAACATACGTGAGTTGGGTGAAAACAATCTTACTGATTCAAGAATATTTATTGTTCCATGTACATTTGCTTCAAGAGTAACGCTTGGATATTTAAAAGAATCTGCAACAAAACTTTCAGCAGCAAGGTTATAAATTTCATCAGGTTGAATATGCTGTAAAATGTCAATAATATTTTGAGTTTCATTTAACTGAAACTCAATTAATTTGATTTTTGATGTAATACCCAGATAATCTAACCGCCACGTTTTATTATCAGAACCTCTACGAAACCCCCCATAGACATAGTAACCTTTACTTAGCAATAAATCGGCAAGATGCGCCCCATCTTGACCAGTTACACCTGTAATAAACGCAATAGGCTTATTAGTTTTCATCATCATATATTTCAGCCAGTTTTAAAATAGCACTTCGAAAACCTGCACCTTGGTCAAAATGACCTTGCCACACTTCAAGTACTTTAATACACTTAAAGTCAAGTGCTTTTTTTATTAAAGAAATATTTTCTGGTTCACCAGAACCAATTGCTAACCCTTCGCCATCAATACCAATTGCATCAGCTATATGTATATGTCTAATTTGATCATTTAAAGTTTTCATAATCTTATCGGTTGAGAAATCAAAATAATTTCTTCCCAAGATCATATGGCAAACATCAAGACAAACTCCTAGATCATATTCCTGAATTAATTTTGCATCGCTAATATCATTCATAATATGTAAATCAACTGAGCCACCAAAATACCAAGCTATCGGTGGTAACCACTGTGGAATTACTTCTACACCTTGTTTTTGGTAATTACCTAACAATTTTGAATATTCTGAAAAATAACTATCCCTATTAGAATGAACAACAGAAAAGCTCCCTACAACAGGTACATTTGAACCTGTAAGTTCCTGTAGCTGTTCTGCCAAAGCCACGGTACGATCTAATATTTTTAGACTATTTAATTTTTGATCATCATCCTCTGAAAAGGGATCCATTAGTTGCGTAGAATTAATATAATCTGGAAGATGGATACTATATTTATTTGATGAATTTAATTTCTTTACATCTATTTTTGATAATATCTCACCAAATGACAAATGAAATTCGAACGTTCCTATTGGAAATAATTTTTCAATATCATCAAGATCATGGAGCCTAACAGGTAGAGATAATCCAATTTTCTTTGCAAAGTCTATAATATGTGATGGCAAAGTTATTTCTTTTTGAAATGCACTATGTGTAATTGCATCTCCTTTACGTATATTTACATGTAGTGGTTTTAGTAAATATTTATCAATGTTAGTTTTATTTATACCTATATTCGGTGCTCTATAGACTAGATCTGCAGGCTGTAAAATATGATTAAGAGGAAGGTTTTTAGCAGCAAAATATGAACGACCAAGGTTTTGTCGATTTAACAATTCACCCTGATTTGGAACTCTGTCTATATTTCCCCCAAGTAGTATTTTAAAGTTAGATGCAAATTTTGAAATTTTTTTAAAATGATTTGCAGTTGAACTTGATGAATGATCAAGACCTTTGGAAGAAATATCCAGTGTTATATGTCTTTCAATGACTGTTGCACCCATCTGCATTGCTATCAGGCATACTTCCCACTTATCATCATGACTTGAGTAACCCACTTCACGATGCCATTTGTTTTTCAGATGTTGGATATAACCAAGACGTGCATTTTGTATGTTAACAGGATAATTAGAAATACAATGCATTGGAGTCCAGCCATTTTTTGGCAAACGTTTGAATGCACTATCTATCTCATCCTCATTATGCGCACCAGTAGAAATATAGACATGTTTTCCTAATTTAATTAAAGTATCAATAAGAGAGATATTTGTAAGTTCAACTGATGGAGTTTTATAAAAATCAAAAAAAGCTATATCTTCACCAAAATCTAAAATATCTTTTACATCAAAAAAACTTATCCCTATTTCAAGGCCTAAACTTTTTGAATATTGAGCAAGCCTGTATAATTGTTTTGGACTTAAATAATTATTATTGATTTCATTTAATAAAATCTCATCACCAATTTCTCTTACTGTATCAGAATATGCATTTTCAAGATTTCTATATTGAAACTTTACAGCATGTACTCCTGATTTAAAAGCCAATGTTATAAGTTGCTTGCCAATTTCTTCAAGGCCATTATGATTAATACCAATTTCAGCAATAATTTTAATCTTACTATTATTTTTCATATTACACCCATCATATTTTATATCCAATTCATTAAATTATGGATTTATTACTTATACCCGATATGTCAATATATTAATATTGATTTACATGTGGTGTATGTGTAGGCAATCGGGTAGCCACAGGTTTCTCTCCTACAGCCCCCACACCACCCATCATGCGGGTCCGCAATGGGCGGTTCACTAACCGTAATGAAT
>JAHXIM010000211.1 GCA_025655635.1 gamma proteobacterium symbiont of Lucinoma myriamae
TGACAGGTAAGTCTTTGGCGAACCTTATGAGTGCTCTCATGAACCGATTAGTTCCGAGGTTGAGTTAAAAGGGGAACACTGATGACTTATTGGTTGATACTGCCGCTGGAATTGATAAAACAAATATAAGCTTTATTTTAGCTGCGCCCTACCTGCTGCTGACAATCACAGATGAACCTACTTCATTAACGGATGCTTTTTCTTTACTTCGGGTATTAAAAAAATCTCAGTTTAATAGGCCGGTACTGGTCATTGTTAATATGAGTAAGAGTCAGCGTGCAGCACAGGCAACCTTTAAACGTTTTAAAATGGCGGTGAATAAATACCTGCAATTACCACGAGTATTCTATGTTGGTTCTGTGTTAGCAGATAAAAATGTACCAATCTCAATTTTTAAACAACAACCCATTTTACTGAATTCTCCTGATTCACCAGCAAGTGAGTGTGTTACTCAGATTTGTCAGCGTTTGTTGACGGCATTCAGTAAAGAAAATATAAAAGATAAAAATAACACTCCGTTTAGTGATTATTTTGCTGATTTAGCGGCTGATGATGAAATAAATGAAGCATTAATTGATGAAGAACTTGTATCAATACCGGAAAGTACTCAACCAATGCATGAACAGCCTTTTTTAAAAGCAAAAAACTCTAGTGATAATTTTATCGACACTGAAGTAGAGTCAGAGGAAACAGATTCATTACATGCAGGTTTACTGCAAGCGAGTTATATTGCAAGTTTATTGGGTGAAAAATTAAAAAACCCGTAACTGCTGAACAAATACAGTGTACGGGTTTTATTATAAATCCAATGACCAGCAACGCTGGTCGTTAAAATTTATTTAGCTGCTGGTGCAACTGGAGCTTGTGCTGGACGTGGGTAGTAGCCATAGCCTTGCTGGTTAGAATAATTATTATAACCATTGAAACGATTATCCATATTGTTGTAACCATTGTAGCTGCTGTTGCTGTTGCCATTGCCATAAGCAGAACCACGAGTATTAGCATTTCCACGACCACGACCGCGAGCTTTGATAGTAATTTCAAAGTCGCCATCTGCATCCATATCACCAGAACCGTCGCCCCAACCATTGCCATAGCCATTACCAGAAGCATTGTTGTTCATGTTGTTATAACCATTGCCATTCCAGTTAGTGTTAGAGTTGCTGTCATCACCCCACCAGGCATTAGCAGTCATAGAAACAGCAGAAGCGGCGATTGCAGCAGCAATAATTAATTTTTTCATTTTTATACTCTCCAGTATTTATTTATTTTTGTATGTGTTTTTGTATTGATTATTTTTTATTTTGTCGTTCAATATGTGGACAGTATATTAGGTTTAATTAATATTAGCAATGGTTAATATTAATTTTTAATTTTTTTCTCTAGTCCTGATTAATGACTCTAATGGTGATAATTATTTCGTGGTCCTGTTCTTTAATTTCAGTGACCTCGTGACCATTAATCCGACACCAGGCTGGAATGTCCATTTTTGCTCCGGGATCAGTACTGGTGACAGTTAACAGATCACCTGAGTGTAATTTGTTAACAGCATCCTGAGTGCGGATTACTGGTAATGGACAAAGAAGGCGGCGGGCATCCAATTGGTGTTCTGTTATATCATTACTCATACCAGCCACTCCTTTTTAATGGCATCAGTGGCCATAGGAGCAATGCTGTATTCCTGTTCAGTGCCATCTGTTTGACGAATATTTAAGGTCACTTGCGGTGAATTTTTCCCCTGACTATATCGGGCAACTAATGCAAGCGCCTGATTGAGTTCTTCGTCGGACTTAAATTCTCCATCAACAAGACAAAGTGCGCCGGGATGACTGGTAGGGAAAATAGATACAAACTGATTTTTATAGCCCTGCATGAAGTTGTTTTCACCTTCTTCACGGCCAATAATAATTTTTAGATGAGGCGCCAGACGAAAATGTCGTCCCATTTTAAGCATAATAATATCATCCAGCTCATAGTCACGACTAGGTCGGTTGGTCCACATGTCCTGTAATTTAACAGCATAATTTTCATCCGTTAACATACAACAACCACCTGCAGGCTGGGCATAGTCTTTAAAACCGAATTGTGCGGCCAAAGCCATTTGCGGCTTACGGGTTCGGCCGCTAAAGTCATACAGCTTTTCCCGATCCAGCCAGCCTTCACGTTCTGGTAAGGTTGGAGGTAATTGCCGTGCGCTCAGTGGTCTGACCAGCAGATCATCGCCGCCGGACTCTTTTGCCACGATGGGCATGGTTTCACGGCGCTGCGACATGGGGCGCTGGCCGACAACCTCACCGGTAATAATAAAATCAAAGTCATGTTCCTTGAGCCATTCGACGGCTTTTTTAACCATAAATGTTTTGCAGTCAAGACAGGGGTTAACGTTTTTACCATAGCCATGAACAGGGTTCAGGAGAATATCTTTATATTCATCCACCACATCAACGATATGTAATTTGATACCTAACTGTTCAGCTACCCAAAGTGCATTATTACGTTTTTGCTTGTCTTTATGCTTTTTGCGGATGGCATGGGTATGACCTTCAACACAGAATCCGGTAAAAAAATTGATTCCTTCAACATGAATACCTTGTTCCTGGATCACTTTAACAGCCAGCATGGAGTCCAGACCGCCTGAAATTAATGCGACTGCTTTACGTTGTTTTTCATGCTGCTGTTTCATATATCCGGCTCATTTTGTATGGTAAAAAATAAAGAAGCGGACATTATATCAAAAAAACAGAGGACTATTCAGACTCTATTAAATCAATATCATGATTTACTATTGACATCTTGTTATTGTCATGTGATTTATATTAGAGGAAGGGTGATATTATGATGAATCTCTTAGGGGAGAGTCTGGCTGAATTTAATATCAGCCAGAGAGCTTGAATTTTATTTAGCAGCCTTAGTGGCAAAATCAGAAAACTTATTTAAAGCGCCAGTCATTTTTTTGATTACTGCCGGAGTATCATTTATTGCATGACGTTTAGCAATATAGTCGGGAGAATTATAGGCCAGCCAGACTTTGCCTTCTTTATCTTTCCAGGCAATCGCTTTGAGTGGTAAATCAATAGCTGCTTTTGGCTGGCTTAACATCAGTGGTGTACCTAATTTCGGGTTGCCGAAAATAAGTAATTCTGTTGGTTCCAGGTCAATACCCACACCTTTAGCGCCTTTAGCATGATTAATTCGGGTGAAAATAGTAATGCCTTTTTTCTTCATAATAGTTTCCATACGATCCAGTGTTTCAGCAACACTATAGGTGCTGGGTTTTACCACTAAGCCATCATCTGCATGGCTGATGAGAGCAATGCACAATAAAAAAAGCATCAGACCTGTTTGTATGAGTTTCATTTTCAATCCCTTTATTTATGTTTTTAGAGTGTGTAAGTTATAGACCTTGTGAAATGATAAAATCTTTCAAAATAGAGGCCTAAAATACACATGTTAGTTCAGGTTTAAGGTATAATCTGCTGTTATTTTATAAAAAATCAGCTTTTTTTATAAACAACAGAACTTTAACCGCTATTAACCAAAAAAAGAAACCAGATAAAACCATGTCCGTAAAAACCGTATCAGATACAATGATAGCATCCAGTGCACCGGATGTTTCTACTTTTCAGGGGCTCATCCTGGCACTTCAGACTTATTGGGCAGAAAAAGGCTGTGTCTTACAACAACCCTATGATATGGAAATGGGCGCCGGCACATTCCACCCGGCAACATTCTTACGCGCCATTGGGCCAGAGCCCTGGAGTGCTGCCTATGTTCAGCCTTGTCGTCGCCCAACTGATGGCCGTTATGGTGAAAATCCTAACCGCCTGCAGCATTATTATCAGTTTCAGGTGGTGATAAAACCATCACCTCTGGAAATTCAGGAACTCTATCTGGGCTCATTAAAAATGCTGGGTCTGGATCCGCTGGTACATGATATTCGCTTTGTTGAAGATAACTGGGAGTCACCTACTCTTGGCGCATGGGGGCTGGGCTGGGAAGTCTGGCTTAATGGTATGGAAGTGACTCAGTTTACCTATTTTCAGCAAGTCGGTGGTCTGGAATGTAAGCCTGTTACCGGTGAAATTACCTATGGTCTGGAACGTATTGCCATGTATCTGCAAGGCGTTGAAAGTATTTATGACCTGGTCTGGACTGACGGGCCGCTGGGTAAAGTCACTTATGGTGATGTATTTCATCAGAATGAAGTTGAGATGTCTGCCTATAATTTTGAACAGGCACCTGTTGATGCATTGTTCGGCCAGTTTGATCACCTTGAGGCAGAAAGTAAGCGTCTGATTGAAGAAAACTTACCGCTGCCTGCTTATGAAATGATGGTTAAAGCCTCTCATGCGTTTAACTTACTGGATGCTCGTCATGCTATCTCAGTGACAGAACGAGCGCGTTTTATTGGTCGGGTACGGGGCTTATCAAGAGCGGTTGCTCAAGCCTATTTTGATCGCCGTGAAGCATTGGGCTTTCCTATGCTTAATAAGAAAAAAGTAGATAACAACTGGGTTTAGTAAATAAAGTTATTACTGCAATATGATAGAAACAGTCAGATAAAGAATTATAGAAGAGTTAAAACAGTGTCAGATAAAAAAGATTTGTTAATAGAATTAGGAACCGAAGAGCTGCCGCCTAAAGCATTAAAAGGTTTAGCTCAGGCTTTTCAAAATGGCGTCGCTAAAGGTTTTGCTGATGCTGATTTGAGTTATGAAGCAATTAAACTCTACGCAACACCTCGACGTCTTGCTTTACTGGTCACTCAGCTGGCTGTCTCCCAGTCGGATAAATCAGTTGAACGTCGCGGGCCTGCACTGCAGGCGGCATTTGATGATGAAGGCTGTCCCACAAAAGCCGCTCAGGGATTTGCAAAATCCTGTCATGTCGAAGTTGAACAATTGACTAAACTGGAAACAGATAAAGGTGCCTGGCTTGCCTATACATTGGAAGAAAAAGGCAAAGCAAGTGCTGAGCTGATTCCGGATATATTTCAGACGGCATTAGATAAATTACCCATTCCAAAACGGATGCGCTGGGGTGATCTGGATGCTCTTTTTGTTCGCCCGGTTCATTGGGCTGTCATCCTCTTTGGTGACGAGATAATTCAAGCTGATATTCTTAGTGTTAAGGCTTCAAATAAAACCCGTGGACATCGTTTTCATGCGCCGCAGAGCTTGACCATAACAGCACCTGCTGATTATGAAGCCCTGTTAAAAGAAAAAGGCATGGTGATTGCAGATTTTGCTGAGCGCCAAAACCTCATTCGAGAACAAATTATTGCCGCGGCTGAGCAGGTTGGTGGTGTGGCAGTGATTGATCCTGATTTACTGGATGAAGTCACCAGTATGGTTGAGTGGCCCAGCGTCATTGTTGGTGAATTTGAGCCGCATTTTCTGGATGTACCGGCAGAAGCGCTGATTTCAGCCATGAAAAAACATCAAAAATATTTTCACATGGTGGATGATAAGCAGCAGTTAATGCCTTATTTTATTACCATTAGTAATGTGCAAAGCTCAGATCCTGAGCAGATCAAAAAAGGTAACGAACGAGTTATTCGTCCACGTTTATCCGATGCCAATTTCTTCTGGTCACAAGACAAAAAGAATCCTCTTGAAGATAAATTGGAGCGTCTTAAAAGTGTTGTGTTCCAAAATAAACTGGGCACAGTTTATGATAAAACACTGCGTGTTACTGAACTGGCAGAAATGATTGCCCAATCACTCAATAGCGATGTCACCTTAGCCAAACGTGCTGCACGTCTGGCAAAATGCGATCTCATGTCGGAAATGGTTAATGAGTTCCCGGATTTACAAGGTATTATGGGGCGTTATTATGCGACTAATGATGGTGAAGATAATGCTGTTGCCGTAGCACTTGATGAGCAATATATGCCGCGTTTTTCCGGTGATAACACACCTGCATCAGCAACCGGTCAGGTATTAGCAATTGCTGAGCGCATTGATACGCTAATGGGTATTTTTGCCGTGGGCCAAATTCCCAGCGGCGATAAAGATCCGTTTGCCTTAAGGCGAGCAGCACTGGGTCTGTTACGTACCATTATTGAAAATAAGCTAGTACTTGATATTCCCGCTATATTAAAAAAATCAGCAACGTTATTCCCTGCACAAGTGAATGCAGATCAAGTCTGCGAAGCGGTTTATCAATTTATGCTGGATCGTTTAAAAGGTTATTTTGCCGATCAGTCAATCAGTATCGATGTGTTTGATTCAGTGACGGCCTTAATTCCAGCCGAACCTTATGATCTTGCCTGTCGCATTGATGCGGTGAATCAGTTTAAACAACTGGATGCTGCTGACTCTTTAGCCGCGGCTAATAAGCGTATTGCGAATATATTGAAAAAACTCAAAGGTAATATTCCTACTGAAATTAATAGCGACCTGTTTGCTGAAGATGCAGAAAAGCATCTGGCAGAACAGCTCACATCAGTTGCCGGTCGCGTTGCGCCATTATTGGCTCAGTCACAATATACTGAGGCTTTGACAGAATTGTCTGAGTTAAGAGATGTAGTGGATACATTTTTTGATGATGTAATGGTGATGACTGATGATGAAGCCATAAAAAATAACCGTATTGCTTTACTGGGTCAGTTACATGGACAGTTTATGCAAGTTGCAGATCTGTCTTTACTGCAGTAAATAAATACACTATTAGTTAACTATGCAGAAACTAATTATTCTTGATCGGGATGGTGTGATCAATCAGGATTCAGATGACTACATAAAAACAGTTGATGAATTCATCCCCATTCCCGGGAGTATTGAAGCCATTGCCCGACTTTGTCAGGCAGGTTTTTCTGTTATGGTTGCCACCAATCAATCGGGTATTTCCAGACAATTTTTTACCTTGGATACGCTTGCAGCCATGCATGACAAACTACAGTCATTACTGGCACCGTTAGGCGCTAAAATCGAACACTTTTATTTCTGTCCACATGGCCCTGATGATCATTGTGACTGTCGAAAACCAAAACCGGGTATGATAAGACAAATAGCAAGGGATTTTTTTGTCGGCTTAGATGCGAATAGTCAATCAGAACAACTGACTGATGTATTTGTTGTGGGTGACTCACTGCGTGATTTAGAAGCAGGCAGTGCTGCCGGTGCAAAGATTGCTCTGGTGAGAACAGGTAAAGGCTTGAGAAGTCTGCAAAGCATTTCAAGTGATAATTTACAACAGTATTCACAACTGCCTGTGTATAATGATCTGGCTGATTTTACTGATCATTTATTATTGCAAAAGCAATCATAATTACTTATTAAACACTATAGAGATAAAACATGGGTCATATTCGTTCAACCTTATATTTAATGTTTATGTGGTTAACCATTCCAATTGCCACCAGTATCTTTTTACTTGCCTACCCCGTACCTTATAAATATCGTTCTAAACTAATTTCCAGCTGGTCACGTGTTACCTTACATGTACTGAGCTTTATTTGCGGCTTAAAGTTTGAGATCACTGGCCAGGAAAACATACCGGATAAACCCTGTATTATTTTCTGTAAACATCAGTCAACCTGGGAAACCATGGCACTGCAGCTGCTTTTTACTCCGCAGGTATGGATCCTTAAACGAGAATTATTATGGATACCTTTTTTTGGCTGGACGCTGGCATCAATGAAATCTATAGCCATTGATCGCAGCAGCGGCAAGAAAGCGCTTAAACAGGTAGTAGAAGAAGGTACGCAGCGACTGAATGAAGGTAACTGGGTGGTTGTTTTTCCAGAAGGTACTCGTACCCGTCCCGGTGATAAACCAAACTATAAAATTGGCGGTGCAATGCTGGCTAATAAGTCAAAATATGATGTGTTACCCATTGCCCATAATGCTGGAGAATTCTGGCCCAAAGGCCAATATGTGAAAAAATCAGGCACCATAAAAATGGTCATAGGTCCGGTGATTAAAAGTAGTGAGTTATCCACCAAAGAGATTAGTCATGCAGCAGAAGACTGGATTGAATCAACGCTTAAAGAGGTTTATGAAAAGACCTATTAATAAGAGTATCTTAGTTTATAACCATTCAGTGTGTATTTCTAAATAACATCTGTTGAGCTTATGGTCACTTATTTTTATAACTTTGACTTTCTGTTACGAGATGTCGCTGCGCTCAGACAATCAAAGTCAGAAAAATAAGTAGTCAGCCCTGAAAAATATATTATCTATTTGAAATATAAGGATTTATCCCTGTTTTTGAGTGACCATAAAGACCAGAAATGTTACA
>JAHXIM010000304.1 GCA_025655635.1 gamma proteobacterium symbiont of Lucinoma myriamae
ATTTCAAATAGATAATATGTTTTTCAGGGCTGACTAGTTAGCATGCTCCAACATAGGGTAGAGCAGGGCGCCCAGAGCAATAATGGTGACTCCTGATGCGCCTGTAAATGCGGTAAACGCTGAGCAGGAGACAATAGTCACAATGGCCAGACCACCGGGCATCCAGCCGAGTAAGGCGTTAAATAATTTAATTAAACGCCGTGTGCCGTCACCAGAGGCCAAAGTGATTCCGGCAAAGGTAAATAATGGAATGGCGATCAGATTCGGTTGTGATGCCAGACGGTATAACTCAATAATTAGAATTTGCGGGTCAAGTTCTGCGCTATAGCTGGCGACCAATCCACCTGCACCCAGAACAGCAAATAGAGGAGTACCGATAACAGCAAGCAGAATTAAGATAAAAACAATAATAATCATAGGATATCAGTACAAGAATTATCATCATCAGATTGTTTTTCTTCAAGCACACGTTCATGCTCAAATCCGGTGATAGTGAGCAAAAACAAATGTAATGAAAGAATAAAAAAACCAACGGGAAGAATGAGAGCAAGATAGACAGACCAGCGTTCATTGGCAGGGGCATAATGCCATTCATCTAACCAGAAGCCAACGGAATACCAGGAAAAGACAGCACTGATAAGCGCACAGAGTAAGAGTAAGGGGCGGATCAGTTTTTCCTGATGCTCTGTACTGAGAAATGCGGTCAGTATATCAATTTTAATGTGCCGGTTCTGTTCAGAAACCAGTGCCGCATCCATAAAAATGATAAATAAAATAAGATGTCTGGTGACGACATCCATATGAGTAAAGCCGGTATCAAAAAAGTTACGGGCAATAATCTGTATGACTGCTAATACCAGCAGCAATAATAAACTGCTGGCAGCAATTACCTTCTCAAAAATAATTAAGCCATGCTTGATTTTAAAAATAATGTTTAGCCAGCCCGGCATAAGTTTTATATCCTTCTCTGGAATAAGCGTCAGGCTTTATTGTTTAGCACGAAATTCATTGAGCATTGTTTTAGTACGGGTAAACATTTTTTCTGAGATATAATCAGATTTGATTAACTCATTCGCTGCTTTGTCACGAATGGCCTGCATTTCCTGTTTTTCCTGATCATTCCAGTCCCATGAAAATTTGATACCACTTTCTTTGAGTAAAGCAATGCTTTGTAAATTATCACGGCGAGTGATGCTATTAATGGTGTCACCGATTTTTTTACCTGTGGTTTTTAACAATTGCTGCAGATCTTCAGGCAGCTTTTTAAAAAACTGATTACTGACGACCAGACTACCTATGGCGTTGGTCATAGAAATATTAGATGCATAGGATAATTTGGTATGCCACTGCATGGTTAAAGCACCAAATGCTGAATTGTAAACCGTATCAATACTACCGTGTTTTGCCGTGAGCTGAGTATACACATCAATAATTGACAGCGGCACAGGCGACACTCCGGAGGCATCAGCAAAGGCTTCACCCACAGGATCACCCTGCCATAACCAGATATGCCGGGTTTTAAGCTCTGCTAATGAATTAATGGGTTTTTTAGAAAAGAAATGAATACTGCCGATTTCTGGCCAGCCGAGTAATTCGAATCCCTTATAGCGAAAACCGGCTTCAATTTCCGGCATCAGTCGATCACGGACATAGTCAGACTCATCAGTATTCTGGAATAAAAAGGGCATTTCAAGTACCCGTGCAGAGGAATAAATTCGACCAACGCCATAGCCGGTAAAAAAAGCGCCCTGTAATTGACGACTGCGTATTTTTCGCAAGACATCAGGCTCATCGCCCATTACGCCGCCGGGATAGATCTTGAATTTAAGACGGCCGTTACTCTTTTTATACACTTCATCAGCCCAGTGATCGATTTCATTCATCCAGGCTGTATCAGGCGGCACCAGCGTGGCGAATTTCAAGGTATATTGTTCTTTTGCATGGACATTGCTTATCAGTAAAAAAGTCGCAATGAATAACAGAGCACAAGTGATGATTGCTGTATAAATTTGTTTTAAAACCATTGGTCTTCCTTTTTAAGCAATAGGGAAGCTTTCTGTTTGGATATTTGATTGATTAAGTTCTGCTCAGGATATAGTGTGTCACTGGCCTGAATAATCTGAGTTAATAAATCATGAAAGTTTTGTTGATTAAATCGTTGACGTTCAAGGTATTGTGCCTGTAAAAGATTAACCACCAGTAGTTTATTCTGGTTGGCACTGTTAGCCTGAGAGAAATGTTGTTCAGACAGTGCATAATTACCGCCCAGCATGGGTGATTTACTGCCGTAATATACCCCGAAGAATACATGGGCACCGCTCATATAATAGTGTTCATCTAATTCCAGAACCCTTTGCATAAACATGACTGCTTTAGGTAACTGAGCAAGGTTACGGGCTTTATCACGATTTAAATCAATGGATTTAGCCCAGCATGATGAAGCCCAAAATAAGGCGGGTACTGCACTTTTATCAAGCTTATTAACCGCTTCCTGCAAATTGTTTAATTCACCATGGATGATTTGTTCATTGATTCCGTAGTCCAGTAAAACCTGTTTTGCATGTTGATAACCGCGTTCATAGAGCTTTGCTGCACGGCAGGATCATGGTCTTCAATAAAACCAAAGGCATAACCATAATAGGCCTGTGCTGCATAAAGCTGCAAAGTTTCATTGCCGGGATCATTAATTAACATGCCTTCAACCAGACTGATATTGGCGGGTAGTGCTGAGCCGGCCAGTTGCAGATCACTTTCCATATTCATGGCGGTAAAGCCGCCGTCAATTAACGGCATAGCGACACGGGTAGTGAGCTGTGATATAGAGCAGGCACTTAATTGAGTTACTGCATAGATTAGAAAGCCGATTTTTAAGTATTTTTTCATAGTTTGATGGTCATGGTGTTTGTAATGCAATATCTAAGTACTTATTTGGGATAAGCATAGAATACAAGTATATTAGCATAAAGTAATAATAACTTGTTGTTTTTATAGATAAAATTTATAGTCTTAGGATATGAAAGTCTGTGCTGGATTGCAATAGTTTATCTTGAATGAAGTTGAATTTGTCTTTTTTGCTCATTTAATATAAAGAGATCAAGAAGGCTTTGATTTTTTCTATCTATTTGAATAATCTGACAATGGTAGCTTGTTTTTGCAATATAAATGATTTTTACTGTACAGACACAGGGCGATATTGCCTCAGTCGAGGCACCGGGCAGCATGATTGATACTTCAAGACCATCCTTTTTTTTGTATAAATTGCTTTTATCAGCAATAAATGACAAACCAATAGAACTAATATCCATTAACCTGGATTGATAGTTACCATGGTGAATTATTGTCTCATCCAATGGTTTGATACGCACCCCATGGCGACGCTCATCGGAAGCTAATTCAATGGTAATTTCATTACTTGTCTTCTTTTTCCAGAACAAATTCTACCCTCCTGTTTTGTGCTCGACCTTGTTCAGTATCATTGCTGGCGATGGGGAAAAGATCAGAATATCCGGTGGCTGACATACGAGATGGGTTAATGCCCTGATCAATAAAGAATCTCAGTACAGTGGTTGCTCTCACGGCGGAAAGTTCCCAGTTTGAAGGAAAACGTGCTGTGGATATGGGGCTATCATCAGTGTAACCCTTAATATCGATATTATAGTCAGAATATTTTTTAAAGAGAGCATGAATATCATCAAAAATGGGTACCGCATCTTCAAATAGTTGTACATCACCTGAGGGAAAGAGAATGGTGCCTTTAATACGGATGATAATACGTTCGCCTTCTGTGTAGACATAAACAAATTGCCCCAGACGCTGCTCCTGAATCATGCTTTCAATGTCATTGACCAACTTATCCTTATCTGATTCTTCAGGCTGCTCATCTTTATCCAGTCCTGGTTGTGGGATAATCGGATCTATTTTGGAATCAGTTGCAGGAGGTGCTTGTTGAATAATGATCTGGTTGGCGACTGGTGTGTTTTGATTAAGTGCAATTTGAATCGAAGATAGTACGGATTTAAATTTTTCTTTTTCTACCGAAGAAATGGAAAAAAGTAAAATAAAGAATACTAATAAAAGAGTCACCAGATCAGCAAACGTCACCATCCAGGCAGGTGCACCTTCTTCTTCAGCAATGTCATCAATGCTATTATCTTCTTCTTCCTGAATCACATCAGGTATGATTTGAGACTTGAGTATCTTTTTACTATCAAGATCTTCAGTGCTGGTATTCACTGTAAATTACTCATCATTTATTTTTCCTTCTTTGGACCTTTAGCACTGTTCATAGAAGGTCTTTGGGTTCTGGGTAAATAAGATGACAGTTTTTCATAAACAGATAATTGATTATTATCTTTTAAAATACAAATAGCCCCTTCAAACATGATTTCAAGGTTGATCACCTCAAACATCGTACGGGATTTTAATTTTCCGGCAATGGGAATAAAGATAACGGTAGCTAATAATGAACCATAAAATGTTGTCAGCAAGGCAACTGCCATAGAGGGGCCAATACTGGCTGGGTCATCCAGAGTACTTAACATTTGTATAAGGCCTATGAGTGTGCCTAGCATGCCGAAAGCAGGTGCAAAGGTTGCCATTTTTTTAAATACGTCCTGAACATTATAATGCCGGGCTTTCATGGAGTTAATTTCTGTGCGTAACACATGACGGATCATCTGTTCATCAGATGCATCGGCAATCAGATTGCAGGCTCGTTTTAAAAAAGGAGAATTGGTTTTCACTTCTGACAATGCCAGCAGCCCCTTTCTGCGACTGAGTTGAGTCAACTGAAGCATCGATTGAATGAGTTGCTCAGGACGTTGTTTATCTGTGCCGAAAACAATAAAAGCACTTTTAAATGCAGTGAGAATGTCTTTTAAAGGAAAGGTTAATAATGTGGCTGCAATAGTACCGCCGAAAACGATCATAATATCGGGAATATTAATAAATGTTTTTGCATCACCGCCTAATAAAATGGCAGAAATAATCAAGGCAAAGCCAGAAAAAATACCAATGAGAGATGCAAAATCCATAGAAAATACGACCTGTTGTTTATGTTACATTTTAATATAGTTCAGATTGATTCACAGGCAAAGTGCTTTGTTCACAAATGTGCGTTATTTTTCTTTATTTTTTTCTTCAATCCACTTGCTCATAAAATAATGGCTGCGATACAGATTGTGACGCAGTATCTGACCCAAAAAATTATTTTTTCTATGCTCTGACAACAAGTCATTTAAAGCATGTAACCGTTTTATAAACTGCTCCGTATGTTGTTTTTCATCAAAGAGATGTTTAATGAGAGGGAGACACGCTTCACTGCATTGCTGCCATAGTGATTCATCAGAGTATAAATCAACAGCATATTGAATCAATTGCTGTTCGTTATCTATGGTGTCACTGACCAGACCACCCCAGGGCTTATCATTTGCATAGCTCATTGCTTCATAACCCATGCCTTCATAGCCTATGGGCGTAGTGACACAAGGTGTCCGGGCAATAAAGCCATCTGCTATTTTGCCTTTTATCCCGGCACCAAAACGTAAAGGAGGCAGATTGACCCGATAGTGGGCTAACGTTTCAACAGCATCCCGGGCACGTCCTTTAATGATAAATCCCTTATCAGGTTGATGTAACTGATACACCTTTTCAGATGGATAAGCCCCATAAATATGTATCTGGGCATCGGGTAATTGCTGTCTGATCTTTGGCCAGAGTGATTGATAGCACCAGAGTACTGCATCCCAGTTAGGTGGATGGAGAAAATTGCCTATCATGACAAAATGCTCACGTGCTGAAAACGCTTTAACTGACTCCTGATGAGAGCTGTCTGACTCAGTGCCCAGCATAAAAGGGCAATAATGCAGAATATCAGGTGAAATAGTAAATTGCTCAATCAATAACTGCATTTCGTAACGGGAAGTAATCAGACTGAGATCACAGCGTAAAATAGCGGCTATTTCACGAATACAATCATCACTATAATAATCAATCGCCTGTCCACTTTTTAATGCTTTTTGTCGTGCCCTGCGTAAAAAGTGTAAATCCTGAGTATCCAGAATATTAATGGCATCAGGACAATGTTCATGTACCCTGGGGGCAAATTGTTCTTCAGTAATAAAACGATCATAGAATACAAAATCGGGTTTTAAGTCGATGATAAAGTCATCAAATGTCGAGTCATTTAATTTTATCTGGTGACTGATGATGCCAGATTTATCATCAGTGTTATCACTAATGTTATCCAGATTAGCACAAAACTCAGTTTTATCAGCAGCACAGGCAAAGTGCAATTGCCAATAATGTTCACTCTGATCGCTTCTATTATTAACAAAAGTATCATTCACAATGGCATTAAGCAGGGCAAGTGTTCGATAGCCTGCTGCGGATGAAGCGGGTTCTGGCCAGAGGTGACCAATAAAAAGAATGGTTTTACTGGTCTTCAATAGGAATAATACCTTCCAGGTGACTGGCAATGATCTGCTTGGCCAGTTTAATGAAGGCGATAAAATAGGCCTGCTCTTTATCTTCTGTACGGATGGACGCATATAAGGTACCCCAACAACCCTGTTCACCCAAAGGTAAAGCGGCAATACCATATTGTCGTAATACTTTTTTGCTTAACACCCAGCAGGGCAGGGCAGAAACACCGCGATTACTGGCAATCAACTGTAGTGTCATAGGATTTACCTGAGAATGTCGAACCAGACTCGGTTCAACACCTGCGGGACTTAAAAAACGGGTAAATATATCCAGACGTTCACGCTCAACAGGATAGGTGATGAGCGTATCATCATACATGTCTTCAGCAAAAATACAGGCCTCAGAAGCCAAAGGATGTTGTTTTGATACGGCTAATAATAGTTGATATTTAAACAGTGGAATATAGCTGACCTCATCATTTTTGCGAATATCTGAAGTGATAATCAGATCGGTGTTAGCACGTAATAATGATTCAGTTGGATTCAAGTCAAATCCGGTGGATAAATCCAGCTCCACATCCGGCCAGTTCATACGATATTGATCCAGAGTCGGCATCAGCCAGTCAAAGCAGCTATGGCATTCGACACCAATACGCAGACTACCGCTGTTACCGGTTTTAATTCGTGATAACTGCTGTTCCGTTTGTTGCACCAGAGGCAATACTTTGTCAGCCAGTTCCAGTAGTTTTTGCCCGGCAGGCGTGAAGCGCATTGGACGGGTTTTTCTTACCAGTACAGGAGTGCCCAGATAATCCTCCAGTACCTTTAGTTGATGTGACAGGGCAGATTGCGATAAATTAAGCTGCTCAGCAGCAGCCACCAGACTGCCTGTTTTTTTTAAGCCGACTAAGGTTTTAAGATGACGAATTTCCAGATCCATGCGCGCAAACCCGTTTATTGATAAGTGTTGTAAATAATCAGTTTATCTTAGCGCATTTTTGCTTTGGGTACGAGTCTGAGGTCTTCCATGTGATTTATTCAAGCCACTGTGTACAATTAGCTTCACAAGTTATGAGTCTTGATTGTGACTCTTAAAAAGTATGCTATGCTTTAGATGCTTGTCATTTCCAAGCCTCTTTGCTGTGTTTTTAATTAATATGAAATATTTTGTCTCTTTAGTTTTTAAAAAATGAAAAAAATAATCACTCTGCTTTTTTATCTTGTCGTACTTGCTTCAGCCATCTTCTCATTAAAGTTAATTCCGTATATCCCGGCTCGTTATCTTCCTGTTCTTGAGTTACTGCCTTTTATTCTAATGCTTGCTTCAATAATACTGGGCATAAAGTTTAACCGCAGTCAGTTAATCTATAGTGCTGCATTATTTTCATTGATATATGCGTATTTTTTCTGGTTTTTACAGCTTGGACAGAGTCAATATCAGCTAATATTAAACAGTATCACTATTTTACTTTATATCAATGTGGCACTGATTTCTTTGTATTCAGAGCGTGGTGTTATTACTCTTATCGGGTTGTTACGTTTTTTAATAATTATTTTGCAGGTGCTGCTGGTCGGTTGGCTTATTTATGTTAAACATCCCGAGTGGCATCATTTTGTGTACGCCCGTCATGGGCATAAACTAATGGGGTGTAAGTCCCCTGTAGGAGGATCACCGCTATGTAAATTGTATCCAACCA
>JAHXIM010000306.1 GCA_025655635.1 gamma proteobacterium symbiont of Lucinoma myriamae
TTTGATCAGGAACAATTAAATTACAATTAATGTTGTACGATAATCTATCAATTCATGATGATTATCTTTTTTCAGGGTCGACTAATTAAAGACCCTATACCTATAAGATTAATTTTTAGTTATTTATAAGCTTTAACAAAGAAGAACAAAATGGAAAAGCAACTTAACTCAATGGATATTAATGATGTATTAGATCACCTTCCACATCGTTATCCATTTCTATTAGTAGATAAAGTGATTGATTTTGAACCAGAAAAATCATTACTGGCTCTTAAAAATGTGACCTATAATGAACCTCAGTTTACGGGACACTTTCCTCAGAAACCTATCCTGCC
This sequence comes from gamma proteobacterium symbiont of Lucinoma myriamae, assembly GCA_025655635.1. Classification (GTDB taxonomy): domain Bacteria; phylum Pseudomonadota; class Gammaproteobacteria; order GRL18; family GRL18; genus GRL18. Next base: position 336 of record JAHXIM010000306.1, read on the forward strand.
GGGTGTTTTAGTTATTGAGGCTTTGGCTCAGGCAACAGGAATTTTAGCCTATAAATCTACCGGCTCTAAGCCTGACGGTGAATCATTATATTATCTGGTGGGTATTGATAAGGCGCGTTTTAAACGTCCTGTTAATCCAGGAGAACAATTAATGCTTAAGGTTGAAGTGATTAAAAAGATGCGTGGTGTATGGAAGTTCAATGCGGTAGCAACAGTAGATGATAATATCGTCGCTTCGGCAGAATTAATGTGTGCCGAGAGAGAAGCCTGAAAACTATGTCTCAGCAACAGCAACAGCAACGAATTCATCCTACTGCAATAATTGATCCTTTTGCTGAGCTTGCAGCTGATATAGAAATTGGTCCTTATTCGGTTATTGGAAAAAAAGTTAAAATTGATACGGGCAATAAAATTGGCTCGCATGTGGTTATCAATGGCCCTACCTCTATTGGTAAAGATAATACTTTTTATCAGTTTGGTTCGATTGGTGAAGCGCCGCAAGATAAAAAATATCAGGGTGAAGACACGACACTGGAAATTGGTGACAGAAATGTCATTCGTGAGTTTACTACTCTGAATCGCGGCACTATTCAGGATCGGGGTACAACATCACTGGGTGATGATAACCTTATTATGGCCTATGTTCATATTGCCCATGACTGTGCCTTAGGCAGTAATATTATTTTAGCCAATAATGTCGCACTTGCGGGACATGTCAATATTCACAGTCATGCTATTCTGGGCGGTTTTTCACTGATACACCAATTTTGTACTATTGGCTCTTATGCCTTCACAGCAATGAATAGTGTTATTTCTAAAGATGTACCGCCTTATATTATGGTTTCAGGACATATGGCCAAGCCGCATGGGCTTAATATTGAAGGTTTGAAGCGCCAGGGGTTTTCTGCTGAAACGATAAAATCAATCCGTAATGCCTATAAAGCACTTTACCGTTCAAACCTGACTCTGGATGATGCCATTACTGAAATTAATGAATTAGCAACTAACTGTTCTCAGCTTGCACCTATGATTGATTTTCTACAGAACAATGTCAATCGGGGAATAATTCGCTGATGCGTATCGGCATCATTGCCGGAGAGGCTTCAGGTGATATTCTTGCTGCCGGATTAATAAAGGCGTTGTTAATACAATATCCGGACGCCCAATTTGAAGGCATTGCCGGACCACTAATGATTGAGGCAGGCTGTAAGGCCATTTATCCTGCAGAAAAGCTATCGGTAATGGGGTTAGTAGAAGTACTTGCCCATTATCGTGAATTATCCTCTATACGCAAAGAACTGATCAATCATTTCATCAATAATCCTCCTGATGTTTTTATAGGCATTGATGCACCTGATTTTAATCTGGTTTTGGAAGCAACGCTTAAACAGGCAGGTATCGGTACGATACATTATGTCAGTCCATCGGTATGGGCCTGGCGTCAATACCGTCTGGGTAAAATTTCTCGTGCAGTTGATTTGATGCTGACCTTGTTTCCTTTTGAAGCAAGATTTTATGAAAATCATAATATCTCTGTTAAATACATAGGTCACACTCTGGCTGATGAAATTGATTTGCATATTGATATCAATCAGGCTCGAGAGAAAATACAACTTGAAGTAAAACCGGAACAATCTGTTATTGCCGTTTTGCCCGGCAGTCGAATGTCAGAAGTCACACGATTGGCAAAGCCCTTTATCGAAACATTGCTTCATTGCTTACATAGTCGACCGGATCTGATTTTTATTATTCCATTTGTTAACCAAAAGACACGGCACTTTTTTGAACAAGAGCTTGAGAATGAGCTGGCTCCGACTGCTAAAAAAGAAGATATACGGTCACATTTTATATTATATGATGGTCGGTCAAGAGATGTTATGGCCGCATCGGATGCTGTTTTACTGGCTTCTGGAACTGCAGCACTTGAAGCAATGCTGTTAAAAAAACCGATGCTGGTTGCCTATAAATTAGCACCCATAACCTATTGGATAGCAAAGCGCCTGTTGAAAGTACCTTATTACTCCTTACCTAATCTTTTAGCAGGAGATGCTCTGGTTGAAGAAATTACGCAGAATGAAGTATGCTCAGAAGTATTAGCACCTAAATTACTCAGCCTGTTATCAAATGAGCTGTGGCAAAGTAAGCTGGACGTTTTTAATGATATTCATACCTTACTGCGTCAAGATGCCGATAATACGGCAGCACAGGCAGTGATAGATTATCTTAAAGAGCACGATAAGCTGTCTTAGCTTTTTGTCATAATATGAGTCTTATATGAGTTTTGATCCCCAATATTTAAATTTAAGCGGACATATTGCTGGTGTTGATGAAGTGGGCCGCGGTCCTTTAGCGGGTGCTGTTGTCACTGCGGCAGTGATCCTTGACCCAGAAAATCCTATAGCTGGTTTAGACGATTCAAAAAAACTGACTGAAAAAAAACGTATTGTATTAGCAGAACAAATTAAGGAAAAAGCCCTGTGCTATTTTATTGCCAGAGCGGAACATGAAGAAGTGGATGAGCTGAATATTTTTCATGCTACCTTGCTGGCCATGCAGCGTGCAGTTGCCGGGCTGGATATTGCTCCTGACAGAGTATTGGTTGATGGTAAGTTTTGTCCACAACTCCCATATCCCTGTGAAGCGGTGATTAAAGGTGATGCAAAAGTCGCTGCCATCAGCGCCGCTTCAATACTGGCAAAAGTATCTCGTGATAATGAAATGATTGCTCTGGATAAAACCTATCCCGGCTATGGTTTTGCTAAACATAAAGGCTATCCAACAAAGCTTCATATTGAAGCATTACAGGTACTGGGTATTAGCCCAATACATCGAAAAAGTTATAAACCAGTGCAAAAAATTATCAATCAAAGTTAACATTACTACCCCTTTTGCTGGCTCTAAGCATCAGGTTATTACTCTATACATAAGGCACTCAGAGTCATGTCCAATCAATTTATTCATTTAAATCTGCATACAGAATTTTCTTTAGTCGATGGTATTGTACGTCTTAAACCATTGATCAAAGCAGTTCAAGAGGCACAAATGCCTGCTATTGCCATTACTGATCAAAGTAATCTTTATGCGCTGGTTAAAGTGTATCAAGCTTGTCTGGGAGCTGGGATTAAGCCGATTCTGGGGGCTGATTTATGGTTAAAAAACGATGATGAGCCGACAAAACCTTTTCGTTTATTACTGTTATGTAAGGACAATGAAGGTTATCTCAATCTAAAAAAATTGATCACCCAGAGTTATTTACAAGGGCAGCATATTGGTCGTGCCATGATTGAACGCAGCTGGCTGGCAGAGTACTCAACGGGTCTTATTGCATTGCTCGGTAAACACAGTGATGTCGGTTTATTATTGCTGGATGAGAAAGTAAAAGAAGCTGAGCAGTCGTTAACTTTTTATCAAAATTTATTTACGGACAGTTTATATTTTGAATTGCAAAGAACTTCTCGTGTTGGTGATGAAACGTTCTTACATCAGGCGGTTGCACTTGCCGAACGATGTAATCTGCCTGTGGTGGCAAGCAATGCAGTTCGATTTTTAAAAGAGGATGAATTTGCAGCGCATGATGCACGGGTATGTGTTAATCAGGGGCGAGTTCTTGGTGATAAAAAGCGTCCGCATGATTATTCACCAGAGCAGTACTTTAAATCAACTGATGAAATGAATGACTTGTTTGCTGATATCCCCGAAGCCATTGAAAATAGCATAGAGATAGCCAAACGCTGTAATGTCACCTTACATCTGGGTGAAAACTTCTTACCCGACTTTCCTATTCCGGATGGCTTGAGTATGGATGAATATTTTCGTCAGCTTTCCCATGAAGGTTTGGACAAACGTTTTGTTGAGCTTTTTGGTGACAACTGCTTAACAGACGATAGCTTAAAGGACAAAATAAAAGAATATCGAGAGCGTCTGGATATTGAATTAGATGTGATTATCCAAATGGGATTTCCCGGTTATTTTCTTATCGTTGCTGATTTTATTCAATGGTCAAAAGAAAATGATGTGCCGGTAGGGCCGGGACGTGGTTCTGGTGCAGGTTCCTTAGTGGCCTATGCCATGACCATCACCGATCTGGATCCACTGGAATATGATTTGCTGTTTGAACGTTTCCTTAATCCGGAACGGGTTTCTATGCCGGATTTTGATATTGATTTTTGTATGGATGGGCGAGAGAAAGTCATTCAATATGTTGCTGAAACCTATGGTCGTGATCGGGTGTCACAAATTATTACCTTTGGTTCAATGGCGGCTAAAGCAGCAATTCGTGATGTCGGTCGTGTGCAAGGGCAGGGCTATGGTTTTGTTGATTCACTGGCCAAATTAATCCCTATGGATATTGGTATAACGATTTCACAGGCACTGGAGCAGGAAGAAGAATTACAACGGCGCTATGACACTGATGAAGCTGTTAAAGACTTAATTGATATGGCTCTGGCTCTGGAGGGGATCACAAAAAATGTCGGTAAACATGCTGGTGGCGTTGTTATCTCGCCCAGTGATATTAATGATTTCTCTCCTATCTATTGTGAAGAAGATTCACAGAGTATTGTCACCCAATATGATAAAAATGATGTCGAAACAGTAGGGCTGGTAAAGTTTGACTTTCTGGGTTTAAAAACCCTCACGGTAATAGACTGGGCGTTAAAGATCATCAATGCCCGAAAGGCGAAAACAGGTGAGCCCGCCATTGATATTGCCAAAATAGATTTAACTGATCGTGCTTCATTTAAGACCCTTAAAGCCAGTAATACGACGGCAGTTTTTCAGCTTGAATCACGGGGTATGAAAGATCTGATCAAGCGTCTGCAGCCGGATTGTTTTGAAGATATTGTGGCTTTGGTGGCATTATTTCGACCTGGGCCATTACAGTCAGGTATGGTGGATGATTTTATTGATCGAAAACACGGCCGCCAGAAAGTAGAGTATCCCCACCCCTCATTGGAACCCATTCTACAACCTACCTATGGTACTATTTTGTATCAGGAGCAGGTGATGCAGATCTCTCAGGTACTTGCGGGTTACACTCTGGGTGGTGCTGATTTATTACGTCGTGCAATGGGTAAGAAAAAACCTGAAGTTATGGCGGAACAACGCTCTATTTTTGAAGATGGTTCAGTTGAAAATGGTGTGGACAAAGAAGTTGCCACCCATATTTTTGACCAGATGGAAAAATTTGCGGCCTATGGTTTCAACAAATCCCACTCAGCAGCTTATGCTCTGGTGTCTTATCAGACACTGTGGCTAAAAACTCATTATGTTGAAGCCTTTATGGCGGCCGTATTATCAGCGGATATGGATAATACAGAAAAGGTCGTTGTGGTCATTGAAGAATGTCGTGATGCCAAAATTAAAGTGACTACACCTGATGTAAATCTTTCACAATACAAATTTTCAGTCAGTGATAATGATGAAGTTGTCTATGGTCTGGGTGCTATAAAAGGCGTGGGTGAAGGCGCAATCGAAAGCATTGTTGAAGGGCGTGATAATGGTGGTGCGTACACGGATATTCAGGACTTTTGTAACCGTGTTGATTTACGACGCTGTAATAAGCGGGTAATGGAAACCTTAGTTAAAGCCGGTGCTCTGGATGATTTTGGTTGTACTCGTGCAACCTTGTTAAACGCCATCCCGGAAGCCACAAAAGCAGCAGAACAGTTTTCTAAGGCTCAGGCTGTCGGTCAGGATGATTTATTCGGTGGTGACTTCTTTGATACGGGTGCGATGGACAGTACCTCAGGCAATGCTGCCTGTAGTTTTGAACATCTCCCTGAATGGCCTGAAGATGAACGCCTGCGCTTAGAAAAAGAGACACTGGGACTGTATCTGACAGGCCACCCCATTGAACAATATCTGTCGGAACTACGTAATTTCACCACCCATAAACTAATGGAACTTAATCCGGAAAAAAAACAAAATATTGTCATTACCGGTTTAATCATTGCCATGCGCACCATGAATACTAAACGGGGTGATAAAATGGCCTTTGTCACTATTGATGATCGCAGTGGACGGCATGAAATTGTATTGTTTGCCGATAAGTATGAAATGTATCAGGATATCTTAGTTAAAGATACTATCATTGTGCTGTCTGGTGAGTTGGGTCTGGATCATTATTCCGGTAACGCCCGTATTAATGTGGATACTATTTATGACTTAGACGGAGCCAGAAATCGTTATGCCAGACGCTTGGCCGTTGATATTAATCATAGCCAGGTTGATGAAACATTTATTGAAAATTTTAAAGCAGTGATAACACCTTTTATGGAAGGTGGAGAATGCCCGATTGTGTGTCATTATCAGGGTGAAAAAGCCCGTGCTGTTATTAATTTATCAACTGACTGGAATGTTCACCTGACTAAAGAATTATTAAGTCGTATTGATAAGTTGACTCAACAGCAAAGCAAGATCATGTATCGTTAATCGATATGACTCTGCTGACATTATTTTTTAGCGGCTTCACCTCTGCAACATTATTACCGGGCAGCTCAGAAGCTTTGTTTTTATATATGTTGTCTGAGCAGACATATAATACTTCCTTATTAATTTTATTTGCAGGTATCGGTAATTCCCTTGGGGGGATGACTAACTGGCTATTAGGCCTGTTGATCCGTAAAGGTGTTTATAAAAAAAAACAAAAAACGCAGGAAAGTAAAAGCTATAATAAAGCAGAAAAATTACTGCAAAACTATGGTGCTCCGGTATTGTTTTTTAGTTTTCTTCCCATTATTGGTGATCCTTTATGTGTGGTTTCAGGTTTTGTTAAAATTTCGTGGTTGAAGGCATTAGTCTTTATTTCCGCTGGGAAATTCTTCCGCTATTTTATGCTCACTTATATTGTTTTTTAGAAATAAACAGATTGGCTGCCAAATTCCCCCGAAAAAGTGGACAGCCCTGGTTTGTTTATTTTTTCTGCAGTGACAACATAGCGTAGCGGTCCGCCCGGATCGATGGCATTAAATGGATAACAGGTAACCAGTGTTAATTGCTCTGCTTGCTGACTTGCCTGCAATGTCTGTTTGCGACTATCGGCAATCAAAATTTTGTCAACCTCATACCAGACAATATCACCCTTGCGGGTTTGAATTTTAATTTTGTCATCCAACGCCACTTGCCGTAAAAATTGAAAATGAGTATCACGATGACCGGCAATGATACTGCTCCCTGATTCACCGGGAAACGCCGTTCCTGCCAAATGCCCTGGTCCAAACGGTAGTGATGCACCATTTGCACCATTTAACACATAAAGCTCAACTCCTTTTAATTGCAGTCGGGCGACTGGCCATGTGTCTGCCCATGGCCAGGGTTTAACAGGGGTTTTTTCTGCTATCGTTTTTTCCCAGGCATCACTTATCAGATATTGTGCCAGTTGAGCTTTGGCATAGATATAGCCGCCATTGGTAATTAAGCCAATGGCAATGACTAACAGCAAATAGAATAATGAGTAGCTTTTCCAATTTATTATTTTCATTACATTCTTCTTAAATTTCTTATGTGAGTAATAAAAAGCAGTAGTAATAGTATTAAACCCAGGATGATATTTCTCATTGCAGGTGTTGCTGTTTGTGGAAAAGAATAACTTCTCCTGCTTTGTCCTTTAGGGAGAAGATTAGCAACAGACTGTTTGTGTAAAGTCTCTGAATATTCGTAAACGTCAATTAAAACCCACCTTCACAATTAGTTTCAGTCAGGTCAGACTATGATCTTCAATTCGCAATCCGGAGATATA
>JAHXIM010000272.1 GCA_025655635.1 gamma proteobacterium symbiont of Lucinoma myriamae
ATAACAATTTGATCAGGAACAATTAAATTACAATTAATGTTGTACGATAATCTATCAATTCATGATGATTATCTTTTTTCAGGATCGACTAAATAGTTAGACAATTTTTATGAGGTAGGTATGGAAATTTCAGGTGTTCCAACGGGAGTTGTTGTTGATACTGCTGTGAAAAGTGCAGATGCAAGTACTAACAATGAAGTTGATAAGAAAACTCAAAATGTAGAATCACAGACTGAAACTGAATCTAAGGATGCTGTACCACAAACATCTGAGAATTTGGGACAGAATATCAACGTTCAGGTATAGAGCTGTTTAATATGAGCGGTTAATTGTATATCACTTAAATAGAGCAAGGACTTCTTGTGCCTTTTCTCTTTGATCTCCCTTGCAACTTATACTCCTTTGCACGCTAAAGGTTGTCAATTCTGCATTTTTATAAATTTCTTTGGTAAAATCAGTTAAATGATTTGATATCAACACCGGTATGCCTTTGTCAGCAGTTTGTTCAGCTAGCTGTGCTAGCCTTTTCTGTTGTTCCATGCTGAATGTTTTTTCAACATACCTAAAAGAACTATTACTGGCATTTAATGGCACATAGGGCGGGTCACAATAAAAAACATCACCCTTTTGAGCCATTGAGAAGCTAGTTTCAAAATCTTGGGTAATAAATTCAGCTAATAAGCTTTTTTCTGAAAATTCTTGTAAATAGCGTTCTGGAAAAGTAATATTCTTATATTTTCCAAAAGGTACATTAAATCCTCCACTGGAATTATAGCGACATAATCCATTATATCCATGCTTATTTAAGTATAGAAACAGGGCAGCTCTTAATTGCTTACTTTTAGTTTTGTTAAATTTTGCTCTAAATTCATAATATTTTTCGGCTTCGTTATTTGATACTTTAAATAACTTACTACAATATGGGATAAATTTTTCTGGATTACTTTGTAGTTGGTTATAAATATTAATAACATCACTATTAGTGTCGGCAATTAAATTTTTCTCATACTTAGTATTAAGAAATACTGTAGCTGAGCCACAAAATGGTTCAACTAACCGTTCTCCTTCTGGTAGATTTCCCCAAATTTTTTCTATAATTTTTCGTTTTCCACCTGCCCATTTAAGAAAAGGGACTTTTGATTTTTCTTTAGTATTCACAGATTTTTATAGCTCTTTTACAAAAACGGCTGAGTTTCGTTGATAGTTGTATAGTACTTGTTTTTCTCCAGGTAAGTCCTGTAGTGTTTTTTTATTAAAGCCATGTTCTATAAACCAGTGAGTTGCCTGTGTTGTCAGGATGAATAATTCTTTTAAGTTTTTCTTTTGTGCTTCTTTACAGATGTGGCTGAATAATTTTTCGCCCCGACCCTGTGACTGATATTCAGGTGCGATAGCTAAGCAGGCTATTTCAGCCTGCTGTTTATTATCAAAAAGATATAGGGCAGCGCAACCAATGATCTGTTTTTCACGTTCGATGATATAAAAATTTTTTATTTCAGTTTCAAGACGTTCGCGCGAGCGTTTTACCAGCAATCCGGAATCTTCTAACGGTTTTATTAATTCTATAATCCCATTTACATCTTCAATATTGGCAGAGCGTATATCTTCCAGATGATCAGTGCAAACGAGTGTGCCGATGCCTCTTTGGGTAAATAATTCCAGTAAGAGAGAGCCATCAATATTGCGATCAATTATGTGCACTCGTTGAACAGCCATTTTACTGGCATGACTTATGCGTTGATAGTGGCGGATAACATCACTTTGTTCTGTATCTTCTGTATTAATTATTGTATCGAGTTCTTGTGTGGTGATCTCATGTAATAAATTTTTTTCGTGATCAAAGATGCCCCGGGTATCGTCAATAAAAATTAATTTGTCTGCGTTTAGCTCAATTGAGCTGAGAGTTGCCAGATCTTCACCATTGATATTAAAAATTTCTCCTGTGGGTGAATAACCTACGGGTGATAATAAAATGACATCACCGGCATTGAGAGAATGCTTAATTGATGTGGTATCTATTTTTCTAATGTCACCTGTATGTAAATAATCAACACCATTAATTATTCCTTTTGGTTTGGCTATTACATAGTTACCGGAAATAATATTTATTTGTGAACCAGCCATGGGAGTATATTTTAAACTGGTTGAAAAGAGTGCTTCTATATCTATGCGTATACTGCCTGAAACTTCTTTAATAACTTGCATGACTTTATTGTCGGTAATGCGCAAGCCATGAAAAAATTCTGACTGGATATTGGCCTCATTGAGGCGTTTTTCAATTTGATTTCGGGCGCCATGTACCAGAACCAGTTTGACGCCCAGACTATTAAGCAGGGTGATATCATGTACAAACGACGGGAATTCATTATCCGCCAGTATATCGTCGCTAAAATAAATGACGAAGGTCTGATCTCTAAAGGCATTGATATAGGGGGCGGCATTGCGAAACTGCTGTACAAAACTAAGATAAGTGCCCAGATCAGCATTATTAGTTAAAGGTACATTTTGTGAAAAGCCTTTAGCTGATGGTTTATTTTGCAAAGAGCCTTTAGCCAATGGCTTATTATGCAAAGAGTCATTGAGTATTTTTGTGTTAGAATTAGCCATATTTTTTAATTATATCACTGTTTGTGGACTATTAACCTATTATGGCGTTATCCTTTGCTGATTTGTTTGCTCTAATTGCTTACCTAAGTGTTGTTATGGCTATTGGCCTTTACTTTTCCAAAAAAATACCAGTACTGAAGAGTATTTTGTTGGTGGTCGTTCTTTTTCCGGGTGGGTTATCGGTTTGAGTCTTGTTGGTACCTCTATCAGTTCTATTACTTTTCTTGCTTATCCTGGAGATGCCTACAAAACTGCCTGGTTACGTTACTTACCCAATTTAATGCTGCCGGTTGCAATTTTTATTGCCGCCTATGTATTTTTGCCTTTTTTCCGTAGAGGAAATACCATTACTGCTTACGAATATCTGGAACATCGTTTTGGCCCGTTAATACGTGTTTATGGTGCTCTGGTTTTTATTATAGGTCAGTTAGTTCGCATTAGTCTTATTTTGTATCTTCTTTCTTTATTGATTCATGAACTCACCGGTTTATCTCCAGAAATGTCTATCATTCTTGGTGGTGTACTTGTTGCGGTGTATACAATCGTTGGAGGTATTGATGCGGTAATATGGACTGATGTTTTACAGACTATTGTGTTAGTGATCGGTGGTTTATTTTGTCTGGCTGTTATTATCAGCAGTTTGCCAGGCGGTCTGGAACAGATTATCACTACTGCTTCAGAGCAGGGGAAGTTAGCTTTTTCTGAATTGCGTGATGGACAATTAGTGCCTGTTGAATGGTCATTATCACTACAAGATAAAACAAGTTCTATGCTCTTATTACTGGGTTTAACGGCCTGGTTAACAGAATACAGTGCCAATCAAAATACGGTACAGCGTTTTTGTGCTTCAAAAAGTGATGCAGAAGCTCGCTAGGCAATGTTTGTCTGTGCATTTAGCAGTCTGCCGATTTGGGCGTTTTATATGTTTTTAGGTACAGCGCTTTATGTTTTCTTTCAGGTGTTCCCTACAGAAACAGCCAGCCAGATTTTAAATGGAGAACAAAAAGCTGAACAAATTCTCCCTTATTTTATTAATCATTATTTGCCTTCAGGTGTTGCCGGTATCGTTATTGCTGCGGCTTTAGCTGCGGCGATGTCATCGCTGGATTCCAGTATTAATGCAATATCAACAGTTTCTATTGTTGATATATACAAGCGTTTTTTTCACTTTAATAATGGGCGTGAAAAAGAGGACAAGCATTATTTGCTGGTAGCTAAACTCATTGCCGTTATTGTTTCTATTATTATGATTATGGGGGCTATGTTTTTAATGAATGCGGAAACTAAAACATTACAGGACACGGCAACTATTTTAGTGTCGATTATATCTGGCGGCGTATTGGGTATTTATTTATTGGGCTTTTTTACTAATCAGGGGGATGCAAGATCCATCTGGAGTGGTTTGATTCTCACTGCATTGTTTACCATCTGGACTATTTTGGTGAAGAAAGATTTATTACCAGATAGTTGGGTTGTTCCATTTGATTTGTATTATACTTCTATCATCGGTAATTTACTGATGTTTGTCATCGGTTTTTTTGCGTCCCGGTTTATTTTCCAGCGTCAATCAGCTGTCGGTGATATGTCAGTTTGGGGAAAATAGCTTTATTATAGAGCTAAGGAATCAATCAAAGAGTTAACATGTTTTCTTTGCTGGTTTTAATTGTTTTTCTGTTATTCTCCTTTGTTTGTCAAATCAGGTTTCAGAACCTGATCCCTCTGAAATTGTTGTGTCGTACTGAGCTGTGGATATTCCTGAGCAGGTGGTTATGCGTAAAGGCCTCGAAGCCTCAGCTAAGGCACTAAATCAATAAAGACTGACTATTTTTATTCCTCATTAACTCATATAATAGACTTAAATATAAAACATGAGTCGATAGTCAAACGTATTGCAGCTTTTGACTCTTGACTACGGACTTACGACTACAGACTTTTCTTTTAAGGACTTTTTATGCCTGAATACCGTTCAAGAACAACCACTGCCGGCAGAAATATGGCGGGCGCAAGAGCACTATGGCGTGCGACTGGAATGAAAGATGATGACTTCCAAAAGCCGATCATTGCCATTGCCAACTCATTTACCCAATTTGTTCCAGGCCATGTGCATTTAAAAGATATGGGGCAACTAGTCGCCAGAGAAATTGAAAAAGCCGGTGGCGTGGCCAAAGAATTTAATACCATCGCCGTTGATGATGGTATCGCCATGGGGCACGATGGTATGTTGTATAGCCTGCCATCCAGAGAAGTGATCTCAGATGCGGTTGAATACATGTGCAATGCCCATTGTGCTGATGCTTTAGTGTGTATTTCCAATTGTGACAAAATAACACCGGGAATGCTTAATGCCTCTTTGCGTTTAAATATACCCGTAATTTTTGTCTCTGGTGGACCCATGGAATCGGGCAAAGTGGTTATGCATGGCAAAGAAGTGCATCTTGATCTGGTTGATGCCATGGTTTCAGCTGTTGATGATAAGGTCAGTGACGCTGATACTGATATTATGGAACGTTCTGCTTGTCCAACCTGCGGCTCTTGCTCAGGTATGTTTACCGCAAACTCCATGAACTGCCTAACTGAGGCTCTGGGTTTATCTCTACCGGGTAATGGCTCCTTGCTGGCCACTCATGCTGATAGAAAAGAATTGTTTCTAGAAGCAGGGCGTCGAATTGTTGATTTGGCTAAACGCTATTATGAACAGGATGATGAGTCAGTTTTGCCGCGCAATATTGCCACCTTTGAAGCATTCGAAAATGCCATGAGTCTTGACATTGCCATGGGTGGTTCAACTAACACCATATTGCATCTTCTGGCCGCTGCTCAGGAAGGTAAAATTCCTTTTACCATGGATGATATTGACAGACTTTCCAGAAAAGTACCGAACTTATGTAAGGTGGCACCCAGCACCCAAAAATACCATATGGAAGATGTTCATCGTGCCGGTGGTGTTATGGCTATTTTGGGTGAATTATCCAGAGCAGGTTTATTGAATACTGACGTTAAGATGATTCATAGTGACTCAATGGCTGATGCTATTAATCATTATGATATTACGGTTTCTGACAATGATGATGTTAGACAAATGTTCATGGCAGGACCTGGCGGTGTTCCTACTCAGGAGGCATTTAGTCAGTCAAAACGCTGGCCAAGCCTGGATGATGATCGCGAAGATGGTTGTATCCGAAACAAGGAACATGCTTATAGTCAGGACGGTGGTCTAGCGGTTCTTTACGGTAATATTGCTGTAGATGGCTGTGTGGTTAAAACGGCTGGGGTTGATGATTCTATTCTCTGTTTTACCGGCCCGGCACGTATATTTGAGAGTCAGGATTCAGCCGTTGCTGCGATTTTAGATAATCAAATTAAAGCGGGTGATGTGGTCATTATTCGTTATGAAGGCCCTCGCGGCGGTCCGGGTATGCAGGAAATGCTCTACCCAACCAGTTATTTAAAATCTAAAGGCTTGGGTAAGGCCTGTGCACTATTAACCGATGGCCGTTTTTCTGGCGGCACTTCCGGTTTATCCATTGGTCATGCTTCACCTGAAGCGGCAGAAGGCGGTGCTATTGGTCTGATTGAAGAAGGGGACCTCATCGCAATTGATATCCCTAATCGTAAGATTGATGTTAAGGTCAGTGATGTTGAATTAGATCAACGCAGAACAACCATGGAAGCCAAAGGTGATGATGCCTGGCAGCCGGGCAGTCGGGTTCGTCATGTGAGTCAGGCACTACAGGCTTATGCCGCTATGACCACATCAGCCTCACGGGGTGCGGTGAGAGATGTCTCGCAGTTAAAAAGAAAATTTTAACTTGAAAAACGACTGGTTTTTTAATTAAAATTGGTCGTTTTATTGTTTTGTGCCACAATATGTAGTAGATAAAGAAAAAAATAACACTATCGAGGGGATTATGGCAACAGCAGCTGCAATTGAACGTCGGGAACATCCCAGACATCCTATCAATCTTCAAGTGTTTGTCTCACCGATAAAAGTGACTAATGTCAGAATAGAATCTCGTATTATCAATATGAGTTTATTGGGCTGTGCGATTGAACCAAATTCTTATTCTTTTAAAGAAAAGGAGAAGCTGGCTATTTGTTTTGTTGCTTCAAGAGAGCAATGCAGTATGTCGACGATAATTCAGGCAGAAGTTGCTCATGTCTGTAATGAATACATTGGTCTTTGCTTTGATTCTCTGGGAGATGATGTTATTGAACTCCTGAGAGAATTATTAAAAGAAGCAAAGTATTTTTGAGTTGTTAAGTTAATAAGTTGTTAAGCATTTACTTATTAATATATAAACTTAACAACTTATTAACTTCTTTTCTTACAATCTGTTCCAATTAGCTTTTCTTTGTCCTGAACGAAGCTTGGGGAAAATTAGGCCTAGAATCATACCGCCAAATAAAACACCGGCTCCAGTTATAAACCATTCCTGATCACTATTATCTTCAAGAGTTTGATGTTCTTGTTTTAGAATACGATTTTCGGTTTCAATTTTAACCAGTTCATTTCTCAGTTGGTCGTTTTCAGCTTCAAGCTGCATGGGACGAGCGGCAATTTTTTTCAGTTTTGCTAATTCAACATTTAAAACTTCTTTATTAGAGAGTAATTTTTTTTCAGAACTGCTGAGCGTATCACGCTCACTTTTAATAGTACTAAGTTCGCTATTCATTGCATCATATTTTTCTTTCATCTGGATAACATTTTGTTGTGCTTCGGCTAACAAAGCACGTGCAGCGGGGGTATTGATAAGAAAACGGCTTAATACCCAGCCTTTTACTCCTTGCGGGGTTTTTGCGCGGGTATAACCTGAATCTTGTTCAAGAATAGTTAGAGGTGTACCACTTTTTATTATTTTAATAATTTTGAAACTATTGCCTTTGCCAGAACGCATATTAATAACTAATTCATCGCTGACGTATTGTACTTTTGCAGATGCTGTTGTAGTGAAAAATAGTGTACTGAAAAGTAGAAAAAAAAGAGTAAAAATAAATACACTTTTATGGGAGGTTGCCATATTGAGTCCTTGCCAGATAAAACTTATGAATACTACTTAAATAAATGAAGTGCTATTATCCTCAATTATTCCATAGGATGCTACTAATTGAGAGATTCTTGTAGATATTCAGAGGGATCAGAATAAAAAAACAAACCAATCTCGTTTCCTTTGATGCGCGTTACTTTGGCTGCAATAATAAAACTATTATAATTATGATTAAGAGGCAGGTGTATATTGACATCATCCAGCCTGGATAATGATGCATCAGATACTCCTCTTAGCAACATACCACCCTGACCTATATTGACAGCAGTAGCCTCAATGCGTTTTTGATTGGCTAATTCAATACTGACAGAAAAGTTAACGCTAAGTCGACTGTAATGTCTTTGCTCTGGAGTGCTATGCATGACTGGTATTAATCTCTGATGAATTTCGTATAAACTCTTTAAGTAAATAAT
>JAHXIM010000367.1 GCA_025655635.1 gamma proteobacterium symbiont of Lucinoma myriamae
CATTTATATCTCCGGATTGCGAATTGAAGATCATAGTCTGACCTGACTGAAACTAATTGTGAAGGTGGGTTTTAATTGACGTTTACGATAGTTATTAAGTTGATACGTTAATACAAGCAACAAACTTAAAAACTGACCAACAAAAAAGCCCGATTCGGTGTGCCGTTTCGGGCTTTTTTGTTTTAGCAACTTACGTATTAGTTATTACGTTCTATTTTTCGTCACTCACATCATTTTCATCAATTGCATCTATTTTTTGATACGTTTCTTTAAGCGCATTGAGTGCTTCATCAATATTAATACGCTCAGGATCTGAACTTTCAGGTATTACTGAATCAGTGGAATCATCTTCACTGTCTGAGATTGATGCCTGTTCCAGCGTTTCTTGGTTATCTCGCAACTCATCAATAATGTCAGCCTCTAAATTCTCTAATGAAGCTTCTTCTTTAGCTTTACTTTCATCACCAAAATCCAGTTCTGCATTAATAACATCTAAATCACGAATTTCTGATAAAGGAGGTAATTCATCCAGTCTTTTTAAACCAAAATAATCCAGAAAACTCTTAGTGGTTGCATACATAGCCGGTTTCCCCGGCACATCTCTATGGCCAATGATGCGTACCCACTCTCGCTCGACCAGAGTACGCATTATCTGACTACTCACGCTCACGCCGCGGATCTCTTCAATTTCACCACGGGTAACGGGTTGACGATAGGCCACTAAAGCAAGTGTTTCTAATAAGGCCCTGGAATATTTTTGAGGTTTCTCATCCCATAACCGGGCTACCCATGGTGCTATAGTTTGCGCAACTTGAAAACGAAAACCACTGCTCACTTCAATCAGTTCAATGCCTCTGGATTGATAATCCTGCATGAGTTGCTCAATAGCCTGACGAATGAGATTTTTGTCTACGGCATCTTTTTCAGAAAAAAGAGTCAATATTTTTTCCGGAGTGATGGCTTTATTAGCCGCTAAAATAGCCGCTTCAACAATGTTTTTAAGGATTTCCGGGGAATAACCCAAAACATCTGATTCAACGGCTTCTGAGGCAGACAAATTTTTCAGGGATGCTTGTATTTCAGACTCATCCGTAGCCGAACTGTTTTCTATTTCATCACTCATTGATTAATCACAGGTTATTATAGTTACCATTGAGTAACTATTAAATTTATAAAAATTGAAGATCAACTCAGAAAATCTACTTTAAGCAGTAAATCAATCTTCATTATCATCGCCTTCTAATGAGCTGTCTGCTAAAGGTTTAACATGAATTGCACCATAGGTTTCAGTTTGCACAATTTCCAATAAACGTTGTTTACTCAATTCCAGAATAGCTAAAAAAGTCACGACGACTCCACCTCGCCCTTCTTCATAGGTAAACAAAGAGGTAAAACGGGTAAAGCCTGAACTACTCACCCGTTCCAAAACAATACTCATTCGTTCTCTAACGGACAATGTTTCCCGCTCAATATTATGATGAGTAAACATGGATGCTCTTGCCATAACATCTTTTAATGCCAGCATTAATTCCTGCATACTGATATCAGGTTGCTGAGCAGGCGAGGTATAATCGATATCAGAAGAAACGGGAAATACATCTCTACCCATTCGGGGCAATTCATCAATGTCCATTGCAGCTTTTTTAAAACGTTCGTACTCTTGCAGGCGACGAATCAATTCTGCACGAGGATCGGATTCTTCTTCATCAATTAATTCTGGGCGGGGCAGGAGCATTCGGGATTTAATTTCTGCCAGCATAGCAGCCATAACAAGGTATTCGGAAGCCAGTTCAAATTGAAAATCTTGCATCAAATCAACATATTTGACATATTGCTCAGTAATTTCGGCAATGGGAATGTCCAGGATATCTAAGTTTTGACGTTTTATTAAATAGAGTAATAAATCCAATGGCCCTTCAAAGGCTTCCAGAAAGACTTCCAAAGCTTCTGGAGGAATATACAGATCCTGGGGCAATTGAGTGACTGGAGCCCCTTGCACATAAGCAAAAGGCATCTCTTCCTGTTGAGGTTTTGCCTTAACTCTTTGTTCTTGTTCTTCCGCTTGTTTATCACTCACATTCATTCTCGGACAAGATCCTAACGATATTGAATACCAATTGCCTGACGCACTTCATCAAGAGTATCACTGGCCAAATCAGATGCAAATTCACGGCCTTCTGCAACAATATTACGTACCAACGCCCTATTTCCACTGTACTCTTTAGCACGTTCCTGAATGGGTTTCAGTTCACTTTGAATCGCATCAATAATAGGACGTTTACATTCCAGACAACCAATGCCGGCAGTTTTACAACCTTCTTGTACCCAGTTTTTAACATCATCACCCGAATACACTTCATGTAATTGCCAAACAGGACATTTAGCCGGATCACCTGGATCGGTTAAACGCACGCGATTAGTATCTGTTGGCATCTTACGCAATTTTTCATCAATTGATTCCATATCATCGCGTAAGGTAATGGCATTACCATAGGACTTAGACATTTTTTGCCCATCCAGTCCCGGCATTTTAGAAGCGGGTGAAAGCAGCGCTTGAGGTTCCGGTAAAATAATTTTACCTGATCCTTCTAAATAACCAAACAGGCGTTCTCTATCTCCCATGGTGATATTCTGCTGACCTTCTAATAAGGCTTGTGCTGTTTCCAGCGCTTCATGATCACCCTGCTCCTGAAAGCGATTACGTAATTTCTTGTAGAGCTTACCTTGTTTTTTACCCATTTTTTTTATTGACGCTTCGGCTTTTTCTTCAAATCCAGGCTCCCTGCCGTAAATATGGTTGAAGCGTCGAGCAACTTCACGTGTAAGCTCCACATGTGCCACTTGATCTTCACCAACCGGTACGAGTCCTGCACGATAAATCAGAATATCAGCACTTTGCAGTAATGGATAACCTAAGAAACCATAAGTGGATAAGTCTTTTTCTTTTAATTTTAATTGCTGATCTTTAAAAGACGGCACACGTTCAAGCCAGCCAAGTGGTGTAATCATTGACAATAACAGGTGTAATTCGGCGTGTTGCGGCACCTGAGATTGAATAAATATTTTGGCTGAACCAGGATTAACACCTGCAGCCAACCAATCAATGACCATTTCCCAGGTGTTTTTTTCAATATTTTCAGTTTCAGAATAGTGAGTGGTCAAAGCATGCCAATCAGCAGCAAAAAACAGGCAGTCATATTCATGCTGTAGTTTAATCCAGTTTTTTAACACACCATGATAATGGCCCAAATGAAGTTGACCTGTAGGCCTCATGCCTGATAAAACGCGTTGCTGATTAATCGGTACGACCAAAATTGACTCCCGTGCCTTTTCTTAAAATAAAAAGTTAAAATAAAAAAACAGCTATTGAATAGCATTCAATAAACGATAAAAAACTTCTATATCCAATCCTGATATGGTTGATAAAACCATCAGTACCAAATTAATCACTGGAAAAATGATATTAGATAATAAGCCCGTCAGCATTAATGCAATAATAATAAAGAACCCATAAGGTTCTATTTTACTATATTGCATAGAAGCTCTCGGTGACAATAAACCAGACATAATTCGGCCGCCATCTAAAGGTGGTATCGGTAATAAATTCAGCACACCTAAAATAACATTAATAGTGATTCCGGCAACTGGCATCAGCAGAAAAAATAAACTGACAGAAGAACTGTTATCAACAAAAAAGATACTGACATTTAGAAAAACAGCCCACATAATGGCCATAATAAAATTGCTGGCAGGTCCCGCCAAAGCCACCCACATCATATCTTTTTGGGGGTTTTTCAGATTACGGACATCAACCGGCACAGGCTTTGCCCAGCCAAAAGCAAAGCCGGTAAAGACAATCATTAAAATAGGCACCAAAATCGTACCTATCGGATCAATATGTTTTAAAGGATTAAAAGTCAAACGGCCTGATAATCTTGCCGTTGAATCCCCTTTTTTATTTGCCATCCAGGCATGTGCTGCTTCATGCAGAGAAACAGCCAAAAGTACCGGCAGTATCCAAATGGTGATTTTTTGTATTGTCGATGCATCCATAAATTTATTATATCATACCCATAGAAAAGCCATATTTTTGTTTAAATTAATCAATTTCAAACTGACAATTTACTCAAAGGAAGTGACATCGCCCAAACCCTTACGCACCACAATAGGCACATCTTCTTCAAAATCAATTACGGTCGTTGCTTCAAAACCACAAAAGCCGCCATCAATAATTAAATCCAGTTGATGTTCCAGTACCTGACGAATTTCGTAAGGATCGGTCATCGGCATCTCTTCATCAGGCAGTATCAATGTCGAGCTGAGTAAGGGTTCCCCTAATTCTTCTAGTAAGGCTTGTGCAATAGCATTATCGGGGATACGGATACCAATAGTTTTACGTTTGGGATGCATTAAACGCTTGGGAACTTCTCGTGTTGCTTTAAGAATAAAAGTATAGGCACCTGGTGTATGCGCCTTCAGCAGACGATAGTGAGAATTATCAGTTTGAGCATAGGTACTAATTTCAGAGAGGTCACGACACACCAGAGTAAAGTTGTGATTTTTATCCAATTGTCTTATAAGACGAATTTTATCCATTGATTGTTTATCACCAAGATGACAACCAATGGCATAACCAGAATCAGTGGGATAAACAACAATACCGCCCTTGCGAATAATGTCCACGGCCTGACGTACTAATCTTGCTTGCGGGTTATCCTGATGTATTTGAAAAAACTGGCTCATAGATACTCTTTCATTAAATGGCTTAAAACAAATCCCATACGGGTTTACACTTTGCCGGCAAATCGGGTAACTGTCCCAATTTTATCCAGGGATAATCGGGATCATGAAAATCAGATCCTGATGAGGCGTACAAATCAAAATCAGCGGCATGACAGGCCATGGTGTTCACTTCATTAACACAGTGACTGCCGGAAACCACTTCCATTGCCTGACCACCGGCAGCAATGAATTCTTTGATGAGTTTGCGTAATTTGGTGCGTGTTAACTTATAACGAGCAGGATGGGCTATCACGGCAACACCGCCCGCTTCTGTTATCCAACTCACGGCATCTTCCAGTGTGGCCCAGTCACCGGTCACATGACCCGGTTTGTTATTCACTAAATATTTTTTAAAGACGCCACGTACATTTTTAGCATACCCCGCATCGACTAAAAAATTAGCAAAATGTAATCTACCCAACATTTTACCGCTGGAAAAGCGTTGCGCGCCTTCATAAGCTCCCTTAATACCCGCATTATCCAGCTTAGAAGCAACTTCTCTGGCTCTGGTTTTGCGAAAATCCTGTAAAGTCTGAATACCTGCTTTCAACGGGGCATGTTCAGGATCAAAATTCAAACCCACAATATGCACTGTACGCTTATTCCAGGTAACAGATAGTTCAATACCATTAATAAATTGCATACCTGCATCCAGCGCACTTCGGCGAGCTTCATCCAGACCATCTGTACCATCATGATCGGTTAAAGCAAGCACTTCAACACCAGCCTGTGCCGCCCGTGCTACCAGTTCAGCAGGTGCTAACCGTCCATCTGAAGCGCTTGAGTGAGTATGTAAATCTATCTGCATAGTTTATTTTGTAATTAATGCTTGAAAAACCAGTAATTTTAACCTATTTCTACCTGTAATATTATCTTTCATTGAATTTTATTTCACTTAGAAGGTCAAAGTTGGAGTCAAAGCTATTTTGCTTACTGAAAAGCATATTTAAAAGATTGTTCTAAAAGACTTATAATGTCAAAATAGTTCACTTATATAAACTGATTAATGACTGGAAGCGATTCATTTTTACTATGTTAAAATTTATTTACGATTTTTTACCCATAATTATTTTTTTTGGTACTTACAAACTCACTGATAATGATATCTATGCAGCAACCACAGCTGCCATTATTGCAACATTGATTCACTCAGCCATCCAATGGTTCATGCATAAAAAATTAGAAAACCAGCATATTATTAATCTGGTGGTAATTTTATTTTTTGGCGGTCTGACTTTACTCTTTCAAGATGACACTTTTATTAAATGGAAAGTCACCGTCATCAACTGGATCTTTGGCCTGGTCTTATTAGGCAGTCAATTTGTGGGCAAAAAAAATATAATCCAGCGGCAATTGGGCGAAGCTATTCAATTACCTGAATCTATCTGGGTTCGACTTAATATGATGTGGGTTGCTTTCTTTATGCTTTGCGGACTGCTTAATTTATATGTCGCTTTTTATTATGGAGCAGAACTCACCACTGAAGCTCGTCAGGCAATATGGGTTGATTTTAAAATGTACGGTATGCTGGGGCTGACATTTAGCTTTATGATTTTTCAAATATTTTATTTACAACGTCACATTTTGGTTGAAGAGTTCATTGAAGATATCTCTGAAGGAAGAGCTGAAGACAAAGCTAAAGAAAAGGAAACTATTTAATGCTTTACGCTATTATTGCTACCGATATTGCTAATACGTTAAACCAGCGTTTGCAAGCACGTCCCGATCACCTTGCCCGCCTGGAAACACTTAAAAAGGAAGGTCGGTTAATCCTTGCGGGTCCTCATCCTGCAATTGATATTAACGATCCTGGAGATGCAGGCTTCACCGGCTCATTAGTTGTAGCTGAATTTAATAACCAGCTTGATGCTCAAAACTGGGCTGATGAAGATCCTTATATCAAAGCCGGTGTTTATGACAAAGTTATCGTAAAACCTTTCAAAAAAGTGTTACCTTAGTAACAATTATTTTATTCACACATTTATTTCTATCAAGGACAACGATCTAATGAATTTAAAAACATCATTACACTTTCTTACTCAATCAACTATCCGCCCTAAAAAGCTGGCTTTAGCACTTACATGTTCTGCCCTGTTTTTAGCTGCTTCGCCATTAATGGCGGAAGATAAAGTCTTAGCAATAGTCAATGGTCATGATATAACACAAAGTCAATTAGAAATTGCAGCGACACAGAGTAAAATTAACGTTAAAGAAATCACCACGGAACAAAAAAAATTATTAACTGAAGCTTTAATTAATCGCCAATTAGTTTTAAATGAAGCCATTAAAGCAAATTATGATAAAGATCCCGATATTGCAGCCCGGGTAAAAGCATTAACTGATAGTTATATTGCAGTCAACTATCTTGCCACTGTTGCTGAAAAACTCCAATCCAGTGAAGATGAGATAAAAGCTTATTATGACAAAAATATCATTGGTCATACTCCACAGGAATATAAAGCGCGCCACATTCTGGTTAAAACAGAAGACGAAGCAAAAACATTGATTAAAGAAATTGAAGGCGGTGCTGATTTTGCCAAATTAGCTAAAGAAAAATCAACAGATGCAGGATCTGCTGCTAATGGCGGTGATTTAGGCTGGTTTACAGAACAGAGTATGGTCGCTCCATTTGCTAAAGCCGTTGCTGGTTTAAAGAAAGGTGAATTAGCAAAAGCACCTGTTAATTCAGAATTTGGCTGGCACGTCATTATTCTTGATGATAAACGTTCAGCACCACCACCTGAATTTTCTGCTGTTAAAGCAAACATTGATAAAGTATTGATAAAAGAAAAGTTAAATCAATATCTTAGTGAACTTAATGCCAATGCTAAAGTTCAATTGAAATAATCACTGTGCCCAGGGGTGTTATAGCAAGTGTCCGACACCCTGATAATTTGTTTCTCCTGTCTTTCTAAGACAGGAGAGACCTTATGCTTACCTTGTAAAAAATCCTTTTTGTAAAACACCGCTATTATAATATTTCATTTATCAACACCAACACCAAACACTCTGATAGTATTTCTATCATATAAGTTTCACCCCGATATTTTTCTCTCTCTTTACTAAATCAAGCAACGTTTCATTTTATATAAGGTATAAACTTTGCATGTAACAAAGTTAATATTGCATTAATGATAAAGGTATAAACTAATTAGTCGACCCTGAAAAAAGACAATCTCAATGACACAATAGATTATCGTACAATATTGATTCTATTTTTATTGTTCATGATCATAT
>JAHXIM010000034.1 GCA_025655635.1 gamma proteobacterium symbiont of Lucinoma myriamae
TTAGGTGTTTAAGATGAATTAATGTTATTTGTAATAGGTGGAATAAGTTGAATCAGTTACAATTCTTGTTAGAGGCTTAGCAGAAAAAATGAATGATTTTGATACAACACAAAGGACTGCACTAAAAATTTCTAACCAGGTGGTGATACCTGGCAGTGAAATTGATATGAGTTTTATTCGAGCTCAGGGTTCCGGAGGACAAAATGTTAATAAGGTGTCCACTGCAGTACATTTACGATTTGATATTAAAGCCTCATCACTACCACTGCTCTACAAAGAGCGTTTACTGCAATACAAAGACCACCATATCAGCTCAGAAGGCGTTATTATCATTAAGGCGCAGCGTTTTCGTACCCAGGAAAAAAATCGTGAAGATGCCCGGCAGCGATTAATAGAAATTATACAAAAAGCCATGATCACCAGAAAAAAAAGAAAGCCGACCAAACCCACCCGAGGCTCACAGCGACGCCGCATGGATAGCAAAGCAAAACAGGGTAAACAAAAAACTCTAAGGCGCAAGGTGGATTATTAAAACCTTTTCTCAGCCCTGATTTAATAGAAAAATAATAGAGTATTTGCCTGACAATTAAATAAACGGTATTATTAGCCCTCGACGCATATCTGTATGGGAGAGAATGATTTTTACAAATCATCACCGAAGGCGCAACTCACCCGGAAACGCTCAGGTTTCAGAACTGTACAGACTCAGGAATTTATCAATTCAATTGATTCCTCGTTGACTCTGGAGAGAGATTGTAAAATATCAATCCACCGAAGGGGCTTAAGCTCTCAGGTAGTTGGACAGAGGGGTGAATATAATCACTTTTTCAGTATTAATTATAATCAATTATTGCTGAGACTAAAGTGACTATTTTCAAGCGTAAGATGAAACTTATTTATTCATGCGCCCCCAAGTACACTATTGTTATACTATTGAGACAGCGTAAAAATGAGCACAGAGTCAGGCATATCAGGTCAGCAAGTCAATAAGACGTCGACTGCACAAAATTTAAAAACAACCCCTGCAAAACGCATTATTCCTGTTTTTGATCATTCAGATAAAGCCAATTCATCTCGCATGCCGACTTATATTCGCCAGGCATTGACTAATAAAACGCATTTCTCAGAGACAGCATCCAGTGTGCATGATAATAAACTGGTCACTGTCTGTGAAGAAGCACATTGTCCTAATCGTAATGAATGCTGGAACCGCGGCACTGCCACTTTTATGCTGCTGGGTGATACCTGCACCCGTGCCTGTGGTTTCTGTGCTGTAAAGACAGGTTCACCGGATAGTGTCGATCAGTCAGAGCCTGCTCGAATAGCTCAGGCGGAATACGAAATGTCATTAGATTTTGTGGTACTCACTTCTGTTAATCGTGATGAACTGCCGGAAGGCGGTGCGACCATTTTTGCCAATACCTTACTTGAATTACGAAAAATGGATCCTGCCATTGGGGTAGAATTTTTAACACCTGATTTTAGAACTTGTCAGGAAAAAGCGGTCGAGATTGTAACAGAGACTCTGGCAATTGCTCTCTATACAGGTGAAGCGGCCATACGTTTAATCTGGGGACATAATATTGAAACCGTGCCGTCTTTATACAAAGAAGTGCGTAAGGGCAGTAAATATGAACGCTCATTAGAAATGCTGCGCCTTGCTGCCGAAGTAGCACAGGTAGAAACCAAATCCTCAATTATTTTAGGGCTGGGAGAAACCGAACAGGAAGTATATGATGTGATGCAGGATTTACGTGCTAATCAGGTCAGTCGAATTGCTCTGGGGCAATATCTCAGACCCACTCGATATCACTTGCCTGTAAAAGAATACCTGCCTCTGGAACAATTTGCAGAATATGAAAAAATGGCTCAGGAACTGGGCTTTAGCTGGGTAAAATCCGGTCCTATGGTACGTTCGTCGTACCATGCTGAAGATTAACCAGATCATCTACTAAATAAAGTGAATAATTTACATATGACAAATGACACCCTTAAAGAGACACCTCTTATTAAAGCCCATCAGAAAATGGGTGCCAAACTGGTTGATTTTGGCGGCTGGAACATGCCTATTCATTATGGCTCACAAATTGATGAGCATCATCAGGTAAGAAATGATGCCGGTATGTTTGATGTCTGCCATATGACTATTGTTGATTTACGTGGTTGTGAAGTAATCGCATATCTGGCAAAACTGCTGGCCAATGATGTGGCAAAAATTGCTGATAAACCGGGTAAAGCGCTTTATAGTTGTATGCTTAATAATAGTGGCGGGGTGATTGATGATCTGATCATTTATTCTATGGAGCCAGCCTGGGTGCGAGTGATAGTAAATTCCTCCACCAGAGAAAAGGATATTGCCTGGATGCGTACTCAGATTGGTACCATGGCAGTTGATCTGAATGAACGTGATGATTTAGCCATGATTGCCGTACAAGGCCCGAATGCCAGAACTTTAGCTGCTCAGGCGCTGGGTGATGACATTGCAGGAGCCTACGAATTAAAGCCGTTTAATGCACTATTAATCAATGCGGGTGCTGATAATGAACGCTTTGTGGCACGTACGGGTTATACCGGTGAAGATGGTTATGAAATTGTCTGTGCCAATGATCAGGCCGAAACCATGTGGAACCAGTTAGCCGATGCTGGTGTCAAACCCTGTGGCTTAGGTGCCCGTGATACTCTGAGACTTGAGGCGGGTATGAATCTTTACGGCAATGATATGGATGAGAATCAATCGCCATTAGAAAGTGGTCTGAGCTGGACGGTTGACTTTAGCAATGAGCAGCGTCAATTTAATGGTCGTGAAGCACTGGAAAAACAAAAAGAACAGGGCTTAAACTACAAATTTGTCGGCCTGATCCTCAAGGGTAAAGGTGTTTTACGTGCCCATCAAAAGGTGCTGCTCGAAGTTGCTGTTGATGGCAGCAAAGAAGGTGAATTGACCAGCGGCAGCTTTTCTCCCACGATGCAGCAGGCCATTGGTTTTGCCCGGGTGTCGCTTGAAACCGGTGATACCTGTCTGGTTGAAATACGTAAGAAACAATTGGCAGCACAGGTGGTGAAATTACCATTTGTACGTCAGGGTAAAATTTTAGTCGAATAAATTTACAGTTAATTAAAAATACAAGGTAAAGAAAATGAGTGATATACCACAGGAATTAAAATACACAGCATCCCATGAATGGGTTCGTGCTGAAGATGATGGTACGTTAACCGTAGGCATTACTGAACATGCTCAGGGTCTGCTAGGCGACATGGTGTTTGTTGAATTGCCTGATGTGGGGGATGATTTTGAAGCAGAGCAGGATTGTGCTGTGGTTGAATCAGTAAAAGCGGCATCGGATATTTATTGTCCTATTGAAGGCCAGATTGTTGCTGTTAATGAAGAATTGGAAGATTCTCCAGAGCAGATTAATGTTAATGCCTATCATGAAGGCTGGATTTTCCGTATACAGCCCGTTAATGATAGTCATATAGATGAATTGATGGGACCTGATGAATATGCTGAACTGGTTGAATCTGAATCCCACTAAATCAACAAGAGTTCAACGAAAAAAAGTCAAGATAAGAGTTTGAGATAAAAAATGCCCTATATACCCCATACACCGAATGAAGTAGAAGAAATGCTTCGCGTCATTGGTGCAGAATCCATTGAAGAACTGTTTGACGAAATTCCACAGGAATTACGCATTGATTTGGAAAAAAGCACCAGTGGACTGGACGCTATCCCTTTAGGACAGTCTGAGATGGCTGTGCAGCGCCTGTTGTCTGAAAAAGCCATGCTTGATGGTACACCCTTGTGTTTTGCCGGTGGTGGCGCATATGAACATCATATCCCAGCAGCCTTATGGGAAGTGGCTACCAGAGGTGAATTTTATTCAGCTTATACTCCTTATCAGGCAGAAGCGAGTCAGGGTACTTTGCAGGTTGTCTATGAGTTTCAGAGTATGATTGCCAACCTGACGGCATTGGATGTCTCAAATGCCTCATTATATGATGGTGCCTCGGGTTTAGCAGAGGCTGTTTTAATGGCAGTACGGGCGAATCGTAAGGCAAAATCAAAACGCATCTTAATGCCTGAAACTGTGTCACCCGTGTATCGCCAGGTCGTTGAAACGATTGTGAAAAATCAGGGGATCACGCTGGAGTCGATTGATTTTGAACAGACCAGCGGCACGATTAATGCGACCAATCTGCGTTCGCAGTTAGATAATGATGAGTCCTTTGCTGCACTGGTTATTCCTCAGCCAAATTATTTCGGCTCTCTTGAAGAAGTACATCAGCTGACTGACTGGGCGCATGAGCATGGCGGACTGGTCATTGCACAGGTGAACCCCACGGCACTGGCCTTATTAGAAGCACCGGGAAGCTGGGGTGAAAAGGGGGCTGACATTGCTGTGGGTGAAGCTCAGCCACTGGGTATTCCTATGTCATCGGGCGGCCCTTTTATTGGTTTTATCGCCTGCAAACAACAACTGGTGAGACAATTACCCGGGCGTATTATCGGGCGTACCGTTGATCTGGACGGTAAACCGGGATTTTCTCTCACTCTGCAAGCCAGAGAACAGCACATTCGACGCTCCAAAGCTACCTCTAATATTTGTACTAATCAGGGATTAATGGCCACAGCCGTTACCCTGTATCTTTCTTTTTTGGGCGCTGATGGTTTACAAAAAGTTGCAGCCTCATGTGTTGCCAATACACAAAAATTAATTGCTTTGTTAGCGCAGCGACCAGAATTTAAATTCCCGTTTGGTAAGACTGTGTTTCATGAATTTGTGCTGGAACTTGATGTACCTGTGGACACCGTTCTGGAGCGTCTGGCACAAGAAGATGTCGTTGGCGGGATAAATCTTGCTCAGCAGCAGAATGATGCACAGGCAATTGATAGACATAGAAATCAGTTATTAATTTGTGTGACAGAAACAAAAACAGATGAAGAATTACAGTTTTTCTCAGAGACTCTCATCGCTATCTGCTCAGATATCAGCTCTTTATCGCAAAGTGAAGGAGAGTTGTCATGAGTAAACGAATCATTGAACAACAAGCAGAAACACTAATTTTTGAATTATCTGATCAAAATCGCCGCCGCAGCTCGCTGTCACCCGATATTGATGTTGATAAAGCCTGCCTGGAGCTGCCGGCACATCTGCAGCGTAAGAAAAAATGTGAATTGCCGCAGGTGGGTGAGTTACAGGTAGTACGTCATTATACTCGCTTGTCACAAAAGAATTTTTCAATTGATACCCATTTCTACCCTCTGGGTTCTTGTACCATGAAGTACAATCCACGTGCCTGTAATACGCTGGCGCAACTACCCGGCTTTACTGCCCGGCACCCAATGGCTCACACCTCCATGAGTCAGGGTGTGATGAGCTGTCTGTTTGATTTGCAGAATATGCTGACGGAAGCCACCGGTATGCAGCAGGTGTCAATGACGCCAATGGCTGGTGCACAGGGTGAATTTGCCGGTGTTGCCATGATTAAGGCCTATCATGAGCATAATAATGATAGCCAGCGTAATGAAATAATTGTACCGGATGCGGCACATGGTACCAATCCAGCCACGGCGGTAATGTGCGGCTATAAAGTCAAAGAAATTCCCACTAATGATCAGGGCGATATTGATATTGAAGCACTGGAAAAAATCATTGGTCCACAAACAGCTGGTATTATGCTGACTAACCCGTCTACTCTGGGTGTGTTTGAACGTAAAATAAAACTGATTGCTGATATGATTCATAACGCCGGTGGACTGCTGTATTATGATGGTGCTAACCTCAATGCTATTTTAGGTAAAGTGAAACCCGGTGATATGGGCTTTGATGTCATTCATATGAACCTGCATAAAACGTTTTCTACGCCTCATGGCGGTGGTGGTCCCGGCTCAGGTCCGATTGGTGTTAGTAAACGCTTGCAACCTTTCCTGCCAGTTCCAATGGTAGGTCATAATGAACAGGGTTATTACTGGATCAGTGAAAAAGAACTGCCCTTAAGTATTGGCCGTTTATCAGCATGGATGGGTAATGTGGGCATTTTGCTGCGTGCCTATATTTATGCCTTATTATTGGGTCGTGACGGCATGAAGCGGGTTGCTGATTTTGCCACCTTAAATGCTAACTATTTATTAAAACGCTTAATGGCTGCTGACTTTGAAATGGCATTTCCAGAACGACGTGCCAGCCATGAATTCATTTTGACCTTAAAAAACGAAGCAAAAAAATATGGCACTAGTGCGATGGATTTTGCCAAGCGTCTGCTGGACTATGGTTATCATGCACCAACTACTTATTTTCCACTTTTAGTACCAGAATGTTTTTTGATCGAGCCTACCGAAACTGAAAGCAAAGATGCTTTAGATGCTTTTGTGGACACATTGATTAAAATAAGAGAAGAGGCTGAACAATCTCCTGATTTATTAAAAGAGGCACCTTTTGAGCTGCCTGTCAGACGTTTAGATGATGTGAAAGCCGCCAGAGAACTGGACTTAAACTATTATTTATCAGAGAAATATTTTTCAAAAGATAGTAGTCAGGATTAAACAATAAAATGAAACCAGGTAAAACAGGAATTGCCCGCATTATTGATGCCGGAGGCTATTCATGGCTAGGTCTACAGGCGGCATTTAAACATGAGGCTGCTTTTCGTCAGGAACTGTTTCTGATGATTATTCTCTTACCGGCGGCAATCTGGCTGGGTGAAAGCGGTCTTGAATCAGCCCTTATGATTGCCGTTTTATTTATTGTCTTAATTGCAGAAATTCTTAATTCTGCGGTTGAAGCCGTGGTTGATCGTTTTGGTCCGGAACATCATGAGCTCGCCGGAAGAGCTAAAGATATGGGTTCGGCCACTGTCTTTTTGGCTTTAGCTAATGTTGCTATCGTCTGGATTCTTGTGCTACTTTTTTAGCTTTTAACCTTATCTCTTAAAACTTTTTGTTTTTAAGAAGTAACTTTATATTATCAAGGAATATTATGACAGCTCTTATTTGCGGCTCGGTTGCTTATGATCATATTATGGTTTTTCCCGATTATTTTAAAAACCATATTTTACCGGACAAAATTCATATGTTGAATGTGTCCTTTCTGGTGCCTGATATGCGTCGGGAATTTGGTGGTTGTGCCGGTAATATTGCCTATTCACTGAATCTTCTTGGCGGTGATGGTGTACCAATGGCAACAGTAGGAAAAGATTTTGCAGCCTATGCGCAATGGATAGAAAAATGTGGTATTTCCAGCCAATATCTTAAAGAAATTGAAACCAGCTTTACTGGCCAGGCTTTTATTACCACCGATCAGGATGATAATCAGATCACTGCATTTCATCCGGGTGCAATGGGTGAGTCCCATCAAAACAAAGTATCTGATGCCCAAGACATTACCATTGGTATTGTCTCCCCTGATGGTCGTGACGGCATGATTGAACATGCTTGTCAATTTGCAGAAGCGGGTATTCCTTTTATTTTTGATCCCGGTCAGGGCATGCCTTTGTTTGATGGCGATGATTTAAAAACCTTTTTAAAACAAGCAACCTGGCTTACAGTCAATGACTATGAAATGCAGCTGTTTTTGGATAAAACAGGGATGACTCCTGCTGAAGTGGCAGATCAGGTAGAAGCTTTGATCATCACTCGCGGCAGTGCAGGTTCTGAAATTATCACTAAAGAAAAAAATATTATGATCCCAGTTGTTGAGGTTGACGAGCTTCTTGATCCAACAGGTTGTGGAGATTCCTTCCGCAGTGGTTTACTTTATGGGTTAATGAATGGTTTGGACTGGGAAGTGACAGGACGTATTGCTAGTTTATTAGGCGCTATTAAAATCACCCACCACGGCACTCAAAATCACAAGTTTACTATGGATGAGTTCAAAGCTCGTTTTCAATCCGTTTTTGATATGAGCTTTTAATAATAGAAAAAAATCAAGGCAAAAGAAGGGAAACTTTTGTCTTGATAATAGGGGCTGTTTTTTATACCGCGAGTATTTAAAAAATTAATGATATTTG
>JAHXIM010000228.1 GCA_025655635.1 gamma proteobacterium symbiont of Lucinoma myriamae
ACTCGTGCTGGTCGTGAAAAGACTACACGTACCTGTGATGCAAAAGGTAATTGTAAAGTGGTCGTAATGGGTACAACTATTCGTTCACACATCACTCCAGAGACCATTGAAGCAGAAGCGGGCGATATCATTGAACTGCACCTGACTAACCTGGAACGTGCACAAGATGAAACTCATGGTTTTGCCGTCTATGGTCACAATGTGAACTTATCACTTGAGCCAGGTAAAACAGTCAGTGCAACCTTCAAAGTTCATAAAGAAGGTGTTTATCCATACTACTGTACTGAGTTCTGTTCAGCACTGCATTTGGAAATGGAAGGTTATCTGTTAGTTAAACCTAAGGGCTACAAGGCGAAAGCGGGTACAGTCAAGGAAGGTCAGGCATATACTAAAGCTGATTATGACAAGCAGGTTAAAACCAATAATGCCACTCAGGATATCATTAACTCAGTAGTTGGTTATATTACCAGCACTAACTATAAAGATTTTCCAGCAGTTGTGGCTCTGGTTGAAGATGCGACTGACCAGTTAGGTCATGCAGATGGTGCTAAGAAGAAAGCTGAAGCAGCTGCTGCTAAGAAAGATTGGCAGAATGCAACGCTTTGGGCTGGCCAACATTGGCAGTATCAGGTTAAGACTGCAGACATTGGTCTGAGAGCTAAGACCTATCTGGAAGAGCACGGCGCAAAAGTCATTAAAAAATAACTTTTAAGCTAAGTTTGACCTAAAGAAAGAGGGGGACGTAAAGTCCCCTTTTTTTTGTAAATTATTATTTACTGTAAAAATGTGATATTACTCACATAAATAACACTTACTGTGTAATTGTGATAATTCTCACAGCATATTTTGTACATAAAAAATACTATGTTCATACTTTATTAAGTTTTGTTAATGTACTCTGTATGTGAATGCTGACATAATCAGGCATTCAAATCTAAAATTTGATAACAATTCAACTGAATTACTAAGGAAATATTATGAAAAAATTAACTAAAATCGCAGTAGCTGCTATTTGTGCAGCTGGTTTTATGTCTAGCGCAATGGCTTTAGACGGCGCAGCTTTATATCTGGATGCCACTAAAGGTGGTTGTTCTGCCTGTCATGGTAAAGATGCTAAAACGCCTATTATGCCTTCTTACCCAAAACTGGCTGGTCAAAATGCAGACTATGCATTTAACCAGATGAAAGACATTCAAAGTGGTGCAAGAGCTAACGGCATGACTGCTGCCATGAAAGGTATTACTCATCTGACTACCGATGAAGAGAAAAAAGCAATTGCTGAATGGCTTGCTACTCAATAGAGTGCTCATTAGCTATCTATGCGAAAGTCTGAGCGCGGTGAAATATTATTAACCACGCTCAGACTATAAGTATTTATTTCATTTTAACTTATTAAATATAATAGAATATTCAAATATAAAGAGTTTTGATATTTATCAAGGTATACTAAGCTCTGATATGAAAAAATACCACCAAATTGAGTAATCAGTTAAACTAACTGGTTAAACATGTCTAAAAGTACATGAATATTTAAATACATAGTGGAGTTCACCAAAAATGAAATTAAAAACAGCAATTAGTATGCTTGCTTTCACAACAGCTATCGCAGTAAGTGGTTTAACACTTGCTTCTTCACAATCAGATACGCATGCAAAAGTGGCAGGCTGGAATAAAGGTGGTGGTGAACAGGATGCCGCACTGCATTTAGAACCTAATCTGGAAAATGGCCTGGATGTTTATGAAGTTTGTTCTGCCTGTCATTTACCTGAAAGCTGGGGTACCAAAGAAGGTACATTCCCTCAATTAGCAGGTCAGCATAAAAAAGTGATTATTAAGCAGTTAGCTGATATTCGTGCATTGAATCGTGATAATCCAACAATGTATCCTTTTGCTTTACCAGAATCAATTGGTGATGAGCAGGCCATTGCTGATGTGTCCGCTTATATTCAAAAACTGTTAATGAATCCTGATAACGGCAAGGGACCTGCAACTGCAGATATCGCTAAGGGTGGAAAACTCTATGCAGACAACTGTGTTAAATGTCATGGTGATATTGGTCAGGGTGATGAAGAAAAATTCTATCCAAGAATTTCCGGTCAGCACTATAACTATATGCTAAGACAGTTTGAATGGATTCGTGACGGCAAACGTCGTAATGCAAACCCAGATATGGTTGAGCAGATCAAAGGCTTTAGTCAGCAAGATATGGTTGACGTAATTAGTCATGTTGCTCAAATTCCTTTACCAGAAGGTGATGCAGCTCCTTCAAAAGATTGGCTAAATCCTGATTTTGATTAGTACTTTAGAAATCTCTGATTTCGTCTAAGTACTTATCCTGTGTTAGTACTTTACAAATTATAAGTGTTTTTAATAAATGTTTTTTATGACTTCTGGCTTTAATAAAAGTCTGTAACTTAATGAAAAATTTAAGAAATATTTGTTAAACGTACTAAAAAAATTTAGCACGTTCTTGGGGTGGGAAAATGCTAACCATTATTAAGGATTTTCTCCATGAATGACGCAAAACGTCCATTAATTATCACTTCTTTATCAATTGCTTCTGTGCTTTTGATGATTGCCGTTTATTTTGTTCCTATCTGGTGGGTTGCCTTAACCGCACCAAACTACCCCGAAACAGCATTTCCTGATGGCGTGCGTATTAACTTCCATATGAATGGCGTTTTTAACGGCTGTAAGCTTGTTGTGAAAGATGAGATTCATGAAGAAGAAGCTCTGGACTGTGTTCATGAGATGGACACCATTAACCACTATGTTGGTATGTATCCCATTGCTGCAGGTGGTCCCATCGAACGTGGTTTTTCTCCCTTTCTAATTACCTTATTGATTATTATGGTGATCGGTTTTGCCATATCTGATCCGAAAAAACGAATGATGTTTCTGGGGGCTGCCTTTGCCATTAATGCCGCCTGGATGACAATGACTATTTATCAAACAGATGGCCTGAGTTATCAAAATGAAGGTTATCTCTATGCATTAATGAATCAACTGGATCAGGATGTTAATGATATGAGTCTTACTGCTGATGTTAAAGCCGTTGATTCTGATCGGGCCTTAAAACAATTAAGAGATTCATTAGCGGGCAGAGAAGTTGAAAGTATGGATGATGAGCTAGAAACAAAAGATTCTGACTCAGCTCCAGTGGATACTATTGCCAAAAAAGAAGGGCTTATTTTACAACTTAAGGATACCTATGATAATGATCTGGCCAATAATCGTGTTTCAGATGAATGGGCAGGTAACGGCTATCAACTGATGGCCTGGCACTATGGTAAGGTGTTAGGACGTTATTTTAATAATCCCGAAGAAATTCTACCAATGGTAAAAACATTGAGAATAGCCACTCATGTTGTTTTTGCTGGACTGATTGGTGCCATGTTATTATTGCTGGTTATGGCTACCCGAGCTAAAAGAAATCCTGTATTTTGGCTGTTGATTCTGGTTCCTATGGCTCTGCCTGTTTTCTTTATTATTGATTATTCCGCCTGGTTATGGTGGTATGGTCATACCTTAAATGATATGGGTGCTTTTGCTGTCAAACCATTTATGCCAACGGTTTTTGGTGAAGGTAAAGTGGCTCAGTTTGCGACGTTTTCTTATCCTGACATAGGATTTGGCTTAATGATGCTTAATTCGGTTCTTCTGGCCGCTATGGCATTAATTCGCCGTAATGAATCAACATAGAATATGACTCTCTATTTTATTAATAGCTGTCATTAATGTAAAAAAAGTTGAGGTGAATCTATCTGATAGATTCACCTCAATCTTTTTTACCCTATTTTTTTCATTACTAACCTGAACTCTGGATAACAAAGTAACTAACGTATTGATATAACTTGATTTATTCCAGAAGACTCTGTAAATCATCCGTGTAAGCTTGGCTTTGGCATCCATGCCAAAGACACTTCTTCCATAAACCAAGCAATATCAATACTTAGTGCGTACTTTTACTCTATTTCTTGAACAGAGTTCAGGTTTACTATAAAGATCTGCTGCTCATAATGTTATTACGATTTATTGTTGTCTTTTTCACTTGTTTATCCTTTAGTTCTTTGTCTTGGGCAAATGTTGCTGAAACAAGTTCTTACCCCCCTTTGCAGCCTTTAGTTGATAAACTTAAACGAGGTGATGTCTTTATTATACCTCCTGGTACTTATTCGGGCCCTGTTTTTATTGAACAGGCGATTACCCTGGATGGCCAGGGCAAAGTGACTATTAATTCCGGTGGTAAAGGCTCTGTTATTATTCTTGATACCGATGGCGCGGTGATTAAGAATCTTCATTTAACCAATTCTGGTGACCATCACAATGATCTCGACTCAGGCGTTCAGGTGCGGGGTAATTTTAATGTCATCAAAGACAATATTATTGATGACTGCCTGTTTGGTATTGACTTACAGCAATCCGAAAATAATATTGTGAAACGAAACCACATCAGTTCAAAGGATGAAGAATTAGGTATGCGTGGTGATGCCATCCGTTTATGGTATAGCTTTGATAACAAGATTATTGGCAATACCATTAGAGATACTCGTGATATGGTGGTTTGGTATTCAAAAAATAATACCATAAAAGATAATACCACTGTGGGTGGGCGTTATGGTCTTCACTTTATGTATTCACAATATAATCTTGTGGAAAATAATAGTTATAAAAATAATTCAGTCGGTATTTTTTTGATGTATAGCGATGGAGTAAAAGTGCTTAACAATACGATTTCTCATGCTACAGGTGCTGCTGGTGTGGGCATTGGTTTTAAAGAAACCTCTGATATCGTTGTCAATGATAATAAAATTCTGTTCAGTTCTATTGGCTTATCTATTGATGTTTCTCCTTATCAGCCGGATACTATCAATTACTTTACCAACAATCTGGTTGCTTTTAATGGTGTTGGAATTCGCTTTCTGGCGAACTGGAAGAACAATATTTTTAAAAATAATCATCTCAAAGCTAATATTTCTCAAATTATGGTGATGGGCGGCAAAACGGCTAATCGAAATATATGGGAAGGTAACTATTGGGATGATTACGAGGGATTCGATCTGGATCATGATGGCGTAGGTGATACGCCACATGATATCTATGCTTATTCTGATCGTATCTGGCAAGATGTACCCGGTGCGCAATTTTTTAAAGGTTCTGCCATGCTTGAACTCATTGATTTTCTTGAACGTCTGGCCCCTTTTAGTGAACCTGATTTGATTTTACGCGATAAATCTCCGATTATGGACGTTAACCTTGATACCATTGCGATTAAAGAAAGTTTAGATGCAGAATTAACCCCGGAATCCGGTCCTGAAATTCTTCCAGGGTTCAAACCAGAAAATGAATTAGAACAACGATTAAAAGGCTATCTACAATGACAGATTCCGCCATAGATTCTAAAAAAGACTCATCTGCTCCTGTCCCTAAGCCAGCAAAGGCTAAGGGGACTATTACCCGTGGGCCAGGAAAAAGAGCTCAGGAAGCCAGACGACAGTTTCTTCGCTCAGTGGCTTTGACCGTGGGAGTTACCAGTATTTCATTGCTTGGTTTTATACCAATACCTGCCGATGCTAAACGACCCAAATTGCGTCCACCTGGTGCATTAATTGAGAAAGACTACCTCTCCTCATGTATTAAATGTGGTCAATGTGTGCAGGTTTGTCCGGTTAATGCAGTCAAACTGGATGATATGGATACCGGCTTTGGTATCGGCGCAGCCTATATTGATGCCAGAGAACAAGCCTGTGACTTTTCCTGTGATGGTTTGCAATGTGTGCTGGCTTGTCCAACAGGTTCATTAACCCATACCATAGATTACACCTATGATACTCGCATGGGTTTTGCAGTGTTAGATAAACCTAAACTTTGCCTGGCCGTGGCCGGTAAAGGCTTTAAAGGGCAGGCAAGAGGCCCTGATTATGAAGGTTTATTACGCTATGAAGAAATAGATCGCTGGAACCCGATTCCATTAAAAGATTATCCCTATGATGTGGAGATCTGTGATCTGTGTGTGCAGGCCTGTCCTATCGAACAACGTTATAACCAATGTGAGGCAGGCAATCCACCGTCAAATGATCCCAATCACTGTCCACCTAAGCGTGCCATCGGTCTGGAACTTATTGAAGAAAAAAATGGTGTTAAACACATGAAACCGGTGGTTTATGATGGCTGTGTGGGTTGTGGTGTTTGTGAAATGATTTGTCCTACAGAGCAGGCTTCTATCATCGTTGACTATAATCTTTTGACGGATATACCTTTGAGTGAGCACTACATGGCCAAGCTTAAAAAAAGGGGACACTCATGAATAATATGATAGAGTCTTTAGCTCAATTATTTGGCAGGTCATCGCGTAAGCCTCGTAAGGATGAGCTGTCACCTGCCGCACAAAAGATGTATTTTTATAAAAAAGGGCAAAAAGTCACTAAGGCTCAATTAATCGCCCTGCATGATGAGCATCATAAAAACTCAAAAAATAAATGGCGTAAGCGTCGCTGGTTAACCCTGATTGCAGTTAATCTCTTATTTGTGGTGTCATTTGCTCTGGATATCCAGTTGCTTGAAGGGGCATTAACTGCTTCTCGTTTTATGGGATTCCATATGGCCGATCTTAACTCTGCTTTGCAGGTTATGCTGGCTCATAAAACCGTTTTAATTAATTTGCTTATTGGTGTTGTGACTGTTTTTATTACGTGGATTCTGTTAGGCGGTCGAACTTTTTGCTCCTGGGTTTGCCCCTACCACTTAATTGCAGAGTGGGCTGAAACATTACACCTTTGGCTGGCAAAACGTGGCTAGGCAAAAAATTATACTTTCCATCGTGGTGTCAGAACAGTGTTTTATATCATTTTTGCTTTGCTGGCAATTGTCACAGGGTATACCGTCTTTGAATTTATATCCCCCACGGGCATTTTGAGCCGGGCCATTATTTATGGACCGACAATCGCTTTGATTTGGGTTGCTTTTCTGCTCCTTTTTGAGATATTCCTGTCACGCCGTGCCTGGTGCCGTTATGTTTGTCCTATTGGTATAACCTATGGCATTGTTGGTGCATTATCACCACTTCGCGTGGTTTATGATATGACTGACTGTAAACACGAGGGTGATTGCCGGGCTGTTTGCCTGGTGCCTCATGTGCTGGATTTAACCATAAAAAATCGCAGTACTGATATAGAGGTTCCTATTGGTGCGGACTGTACCCGCTGCGGCTTATGTGTGGATCAATGCCCAACTGGATCACTCAATTTTGAATTTAAAGGTTTGACTCGTAGGCCTCAAAAAGAAGAGCTGACTTTAATGCCTGACAGTAATGAATCTTTAGTAGAGCCATCAGCCAAAGTAGAGCAAGAGCCGTCAGCTAATGAAGAGCAATCATCGGAACAAGCAAATAAATGATTAAATTTGATAATATTAAAAAGACCTTTCGTCGCACTGAAGTACTTAAAGGTTTAAATCTGGAAATTAATAAAGGTGATAGAATCGCTCTGGTGGGTTCAAATGGTGCAGGAAAAACCACCATGATTCGTTGTTTATTAGGTGAATATACTTGTGAAGGTCAGGTGCTGGTTAATGGGCTTGATCCACGCAAGGAACGTGAATTGGTACTTAAAGACATTGGTTTTGTACCGCAATTACCACCGACGCTAAAAATGCCTGTAGGGCAGTTAATTGAATTTTCTGCCAGTCTGTGTGATGCCGATCCTAAAGAAATGATTGCCGTCTTAGAGCGCCTGGGTCTGAATTATGATGAATTAAAATCTCGCCCTTTTGTCAAATTATCCGGTGGTCAAAAGCAAAAAATATTGATCAGTATTGCTCTGGGCAGAGAGGCTAAAATTTTAATTCTTGATGAACCGGCAGCCAATCTTGATCCCGATGCACGACATATTTTCTTTAAATTGCTGGCAGAAAAGAAAGATGAAGTCGTTATGCTGATCTCCAGTCATCGGCTTGATGAAGTGGCTTCACTGGTTAATCGTGTTATAGAAATGGATCAG
>JAHXIM010000152.1 GCA_025655635.1 gamma proteobacterium symbiont of Lucinoma myriamae
GATATTTCACTATTAACATTTTATTGAAAAATTTATCTATTGTTTTGATAAGGACAGCACCTTAATTTAAGTGCAACAAAAAATGTTTCACCTTTCAGTTTGACTTAAACGGCCCAACGTATATTTAAGACGAGTAGTTCCACCCACTTCTTTGCGTAAAATCCAGGCAATATGAATATTACCATCATCATCAAATATAATAGATGGATGTGATTGTTCTCCTGTCCCTGAAGCTCCAGGAACAGGCGTATCTTCACTCCATTCATTATTTTCAATCCAGCTGTAAAACACATCCGAGTTATTTTCACGTTCATCACTCCAGGCAACTACTCGATGCCCATTTGAATGACCAGCAACTGTCGTATGCCATTGACGCGCAACACCTCCAAATTCATCCTGTACCGATTGATTGGCTCCCCACGTTCCTTCGTATACAGCGGCGTAAATATCATATCCCTCACGAAAATTTCGTTTGTCAGCCCAGGCCGCCAGAACTTTAGATTTTCCATATTTCCCCATTGCAACTCTTGAAACACCCGATCCTTTTCCATAAGGTAGCTTACGTTCTCCCTGTCGTTTTTTACTGATACGTTGTGCTGATGGAAAATGGCAAAATTCACCCGCTTGACTTAGGATACCCATAATAACGGTATGCCCCATACGCCGATCTTCCCAGGCAATCATAATACGTCCATCCACGATAACAATAGTGGGATACAATTGGTCATCTTTAACAGGATCAGGATCAACAGGACAGTTTTTTACCAGACTCAGATTACCCTGCTGGTTAACCTCAAGTTGTATAAGTCTAATATGATTATAGCGGCCTGCATGTTCAGAAAATGTGACAAAAATTTGATTACTATTGGCAGTTATGCCTGCTTGCATAGCTTCTTTAACTGGTAGTGCTATCGCTTTGGCAAGTTCTGGAGATTTTAACTGTTCAGTATTGATGACACGCACAAACACTTTACTGTCTTCTTCCCAGCTTACAGCAAAACGATTACCCGTCAGTGCAACTATACCCGGCTCGTATGCCTCACCACTGCCGCTTATTTTTAACTCTGCTGAAAAACCGGGTTCATTTTTGTTTTTCAGGGCAAGATAAACTGTAGGGCTTCCGTTGCGATTATCTTCCCAGACAACAGCAACAGTATGTGAAGACACTGCTATATTACGACGACCTGCTGATTCAAGATGATGATAGACTTTGTCTATAAAACCATTAGTAACATCTACCGGTGTTGTAAATGACCAGAGCTGAGCATCAGCGACTAGAGGAAAAAATAAGCTGATGACAAGAAACAGAGAACTTTTTTTCACTATAAGGAAACCCTGGATAATATATCCTGAACTTTTTTATCTGCTTCAAGTAATGATTTTTTACTTTGAACACCGATTAATTGATCCATAAGCTTGCCTTCTATGGTAATAAATGAAAAAACAGGCGTAACAAAAGCCTTGTATCGAGTACCCAATTCGCGTTCAGTAATTCGTTCTCCACTGGGTAAACGCAGCCTTTTTCCACTTTCTGAATCAACATAGGCCAATATATAGTGACTGCTATATGTTTTTTTCACCTCAGTAGAAGAAAAAGCTTCTTTATTGGTTTTTTCACAATAACCACAACCATATCGTCCAAAATAAACAAAAACAGGTTTAGACGTTTCCCTGGCTTGCTGCATTGCCTGGTCAAATGAGTAAAATGGATATCCCTCTGGCTCATCAGAAAATGAGTAGCTACTTATAATTGCCAGCAATAAAAATAGTGTTAATTTTTGAATCATACTTATCTCTTTGTGTTTACACATTAATATTAGAACATAACTTAATTATAGATTATAGCGACATTCTCACTGCACGATAATGATTACGGTTTTTGTCAAAAATTCTAACCAGAATTTTATTTTCCACATTATGTCCTAAAAGCTCAAGTCAGAATTTAACTGATATTTTGATGCACCATTGTTTAATAAATGCGCTGAAGCAAATCAATCATATCGCACCATTTTTGTGCACCTAATAATGTCAGTTAATTAATAATCACTATATTTATCTTTATTTTCATAAAGTTACTGAATATGGCTCATTTAATGCTTCCATTGTTGTATTCTTAAATTTCACGCAGAGATTAATAGTATGACCGATAGTAAGCTCAATTTATTTTCCTTTAGCGGAAAAACCAAAATTTTACATCTAACCTGGATTGCTTTTTTTATCAGCTTCTTTGTCTGGTTTAATCATGCTCCTTTATTAATTGTGATAAAAGAGACTTTAGGGCTCACATCTCAACAAATAAAAACCCTGCTTATCCTGAATGTAGCACTAACCATTCCTGCCCGAATTATTATCGGCATGCTGGTTGATAGATTTGGTCCTAAAAGAACCTATGCAGCATTATTATCAACCGGCAGTATCCCCTGCTTTATGTTTGCCCTGGCAGACAGCTTTGAACAATTAGCACTAGCTCGTTTTTTACTGGGATTTGTTGGTGCTGGTTTCGTGATTGGTATTCGTATGATGGGTGAATGGTTCCCGGCAAAACAAGTCGGTGTAGCAGAAGGCATCTATGGCGGCTGGGGTAACTTTGGTTCTGCGGCTGCTGCAATGAGCTTACCTACTATTGCCTTAATATTTGGTGGTGATGACGGCTGGCGTTATGCGGTTGGCCTGACAGGTATTATTGCTCTGATTTATTCTGTTATTTATTTCTTTAGTGTGAGTGATACTCCAAAAGGTTCAACATATTTCAAGCCTAAGCGCATTGGTGCTATGGAAGTTACTTCTAAAGGCGACTTATATTTTTACATTTTAATGTCGATTCCTATGTATGCGACTTTATCACTACTGACATGGAAGTTATCGCCTGCCGGAGTGAATTTGCTTGAGTCTGGCACCACAACCATCATTTACATCGGCATCGCTGTTTTATTTATTTATAATGTTTACAAAATTTTCCATATTAATAATGAACACTTAAAAGAAGAAGTCCCTGAAATTCACCGTTATAAATTCAAACAGGTTGCTATTTTAGATCTGGCTTATATGGTGACATTCGGCTCTGAACTGGCTGTTGTTTCAATGCTGCCGCTGTTTTTCTATGATACTTTTAATGAAAGTCATGGCGTAACAGCAGTGATGGCGGGTCTATTGGCATCAGGATTTGCTTTTATGAACCTGATAGCTCGCCCCGGCGGCGGTTTAATCAGTGATAAATATGGTCGTAAGAAGTCACTTACCATTTTCTTACTTGGACTGGTCGCTGGTTATCTTATTATGAGTCAGATTGAATCGAGCTGGTCATTAATCCTTGCGGTAGCCGTTACTATGCTTTGCTCATTCTTTGTCCAGGCGGGTGAAGGTGCGGTATTTGCCATGGTACCTCTGATTAAACGTCGTATGACAGGTCAGATTGCCGGTATGGTAGGTGCTTATGGTAATGTCGGTGCGGTATTATTTCTCACCGTATTATCCTTTGTATCACCCGAGGTTTTCTTTTTAACCATTGCCGGTGCCGCACTATTTGTTCTGGTTGCTATTCAGTTTATTGAAGAGCCTAAAGGCCATATGGCTGAGGTATTACCCGATGGTACAGTTGAAATGATTGAGGTGAATTGAGTATCATAGAGATTCACTTGATTCCTTTACACAAGCCCATATACAGAAAATAAAGCAGCAATATTATAATGAAACAAAAACTCGAAATTAGTATTGCCTCTTTTAGTGACAAAGGTATTAAGGCTGATAATGATGATTGTCTCGGCTGCGATATACCAGACAATCATATTTCAAAAAACCATACTTTAAAACACAAAGGTATCGTCATTGCCATTGCTGACGGTATGAGTTTCAGTGAGGCAGGTAAAGAAGCCAGTCATGCCTGTATCAATGGTTTTATCAATGATTATTACAGTACTCCAGATTCCTGGACTGTACAAAACTCAACACAAAAAATACTTTCTGCGCTGAACAACTGGCTATACAGTCGCGGACATACAGACTATCAAAGTACCCGGGGAATGTTCACTACTCTGAGCATCCTGATTTTAAAATCAACCACTGCCCATATTTTTCATATTGGTGACTCACGTATTTATCGTCTTCGTGATGAGCAATTTGAGCAGCTCACCCGAGATCATCGTGTCTGGATCTCCGATGAAAAAAACTATTTAAACCGGGCAATGGGTATTGATCTTCACCTGGATATTGATTATCGCAAAGTCCCTCTGGAAAAAGATGATATCTTTTTATTATCCACTGATGGCATTCATGACTTTATCAGCAGCAAATCTCTCAAAGAGATACTGAATAGTTC
The DNA here is from genome assembly GCA_025655635.1 of gamma proteobacterium symbiont of Lucinoma myriamae. Classification (GTDB taxonomy): domain Bacteria; phylum Pseudomonadota; class Gammaproteobacteria; order GRL18; family GRL18; genus GRL18. Next base: position 4,316 of record JAHXIM010000152.1, read on the forward strand.
CAGTGCAAAAAACTACAATAGTGAATTATTACAACAAAAGTGTGCCGCTATTGCCCAACAGGCAACGGATAATCAAAGTGATGACAATCTCAGCCTGCAGCTGTTAAAAATTTATAACTTACCACTGCCTGAAGAAGAAGAGGTATTGCAAAAAGCACATGAACTCCCTTTTCCCCCACCATTAGAATCCGGAATGATTTTAGATGGCTATAAAATTTTAAAAGAGATCCATGCCAGTAAACGTACTCAGATTTATTCAGCTCAACACCAACAAAGCAAAGAAACCGTTATTCTGAAAACACCCTCCATTAATTTTGAGGATGATGAGTACTTTATTGAGCAATTTTTACATGAAGAATGGGCTGGTAAACGCATTGAATCACCCTATGTGCTGCAAGTAATTACCCCCAAACAAAAACCTCGTTCACTCTATTATGTTACCGAATTTCTTGAAGGTGTTACTTTACGGGAGTGGATGAAACAAAACCCTCTGCCCTCTGTTGATGTGGTTATTCCTATAGTGGAACAAATCGCAAAAGGCCTGCGTGCATTTCATCGTCTGGAAATGCTGCACCAGGATTTAAAGCCGGAGAATATTATTATCAGCCCGGAAGGAAAAATAAAAATTATTGATTTTGGTTCAGTCAAAATCGTCGGAATAAATGAGTTGAGAAAAAATTCAGACCATGAGGAAAATCTTTTGGGTACCGTAAATTATAGTGCACCAGAGTTTTATTTAGGACAAACAGGGGGCGAGCGCAGTGATCTGTATTCATTAGCCGTCATCACCTACGAACTTCTGAACAATAGTTTACCTTTTGGTAAAGAGATGCCTGAAAAAGCCACTTTTAGACAATTATCTCAATTAAAATACATCTCCAGTATTCACTTAAATCCCATGGTACCTAACTGGATGGATGGTGCGATACAAAAAGCCCTGTCATTAGATATTAAATTACGTCATGAAGATGTGTTTGAATTTTTACACGATCTAAAACATCCTAATCCTCATTTTCTCCATACCATGGCAACCCCCTTAATTGAACGAAATCCCATTCTGGTTTGGAGAACCATTAGTATTATTTTATTTATAATAAACCTGATCTTATTTTATTCTTTAATGAAATAGTCTAACGAACGAATTTATTCTGACACATTCAATTCGCATCAAGCCACTTTCTCTAGTAAAATAAATCAATTAAATAAAATTGACAGGATCATCAGTATGGCTAGTAACAGATTTAATCTGGGCAGTTTTTTTGTACGTTTGTTTTTTTCATTGATTTTAGTTTTTGCGACATATAATCCCAGTGGTTATTCATTTTATGATTGGCTATTAAAAGGCATGGAAACAGGCTTTGAGCCCCTTATGGCCTTTGCTGGTATTGTATTGCTTATTGGTTGGGTTGTTTATATTCGTGCCACTATCACCTCATTGGGTTTAACCGGTTTAATTCTGGCATTTGCATTTTTTGGTATTTTATTGTGGTTGGTGATTGATTGGGGCTTCATTCCTGCTGATAGTGTTCAAGTCATTACTTATATCATTTTAAGTTTACTTTCTATGGTTTTAGCAATTGGTATGTCCTGGTCACATATTCGACGTCGCATGTCCGGTCAGGTCGATGTCAATGAAACAGAAGATGACTTAACTTAAGTATTATTTGTTCATTAATAGTCCTTTTTTATGTAATTTATCGCTGGTAGTTCAATCAGGAATCACCAGTGAGCTATAGTTGTTTATTATCAACAAGCTAAGTATCTTATTTAATGCTTGTTATTAGCTCTATTTTTGCTATTCTTGAAGTATCTTTACTCATATTTTAAGATTAGCATATGGCCCGACTCGATCTCTCAAATACCCGTTTTCTTATCATTGATGATTTTGGCAATTATCGTTCAATGCTGCGTTCTATTCTGGTGAGCTGTGGTGCTCAGTCTATTGATGATGCAGCTAATGCAAACGATGCCATTAAAAAAATAATCCATAACAAATTTGATGTCATTTTGTGCGATTATAATCTCGGTGATGGCCAAAATGGTCAGCAATTGCTAGAAGAAGTAATGCATCGTCACTTGATTCCTTATGGCACAATTTACATTATGATCACGGCTGAAAATGCTCAAAGCATGGTAATGGCTGCCGTTGAATATCGTCCTGATGGTTATTTAAACAAACCCTTTCCAAAAGATTTATTACTCAAACACCTTGAAATGCTGGTAGAAAAAAAAGCCATCATGAAGGACGTTTATACAGCCTATAATAAAAAAGATTATAAGAAAGCTCTAAAAATTGCTGACGAAAAAATCGCAAAGCACCCTAAACAGGCATTAGAGCTTAACAAGCTTAAAGCTGAAATTGCACTCGCCGCCAATAAACTTGATGTGGCACAACAGGTATATGATAAAGCACTTGCTATCAGAGATTTTCAATGGGCAAAAGTGGGTAAAGCCAAGGTATTAACAAAGCGTAATGAAGATGCTCAGGCTCAGGTTCTTTTAGAAGAAGTCATTAAGGAAAATAAAAATTTTATCGAAGCTTACGATCTGCTTGCTACAATTCTGGAACGACAGGGAAAAAACCGGGATGTTCAAGATATTCTCAGTCAGGCCACAAAAATTTCACCCCATACAGTTGCAAGACAACAACATTTAGCTCAAGTTGCCATTCAAAATGATGATTTTTCAACTGCAGAAAAATCGTTAAAAAGAGCAGTCAACGATGGACAACATTCCTGTTTTGGCAACATTGGCGATAATATGAATCTAGTCAAACTATACACTGATAACGGCAAGGGAAAACAAGCAATTCAGACTATTACCGCAGCCCGTAAAAGTTACAAAAAGGACAAACAAGCTTTATTACATACCCAATTTGTTGAAAGTATGACACAACATAAGCTCGGCAATGAAGACAAAGCACGCGATGTATTTCAAGATGCGATTAGTAATATTACGGGGAAGTTATCTGAACTCCCTGCTGAACTTCAAAATGATTTATTAGCAACCACTGAAGATCTTGGTGAAACAGAACTGGCTGAAGCATTAAGAGAAGATATCAATAATCCTTCAGAAAATGGACATACTAATACAGAAGAAATGACCAGAAAGTACCACTACCTTTTACAAAATGGCAAAGGCATGTGGCTTTACAATGCAAACCACATTTTAGAATCCATTAAGTTATTTGAAGATGCTGCACAACATCTTTCTGATAGACTTTCTATCAATATGAATGCTGCACAGGCTCTTTTGACCTATATTAAAAATACTGGACATCATCAGGAACTGATTGATAAAGCACAATATTATCTGGATATTAGTCAAAATCTGGATAAAAATAATGAAAAATATCAAAAACTGGAAGCTATTTATTCAGGGTTAAGCTAATGTTAGACAAGAATGCGTCAGACAAAACAGTATTATCTGAACAATTTAATGCTGTTTTAATGTCATTTATTCATGACATTAAAAATTCACTTCTCATATCTCTGAGCAGTCTTGAAACTCTTTACTACAGCCTGGAAGCATTTGATACAGAACTAAAAGAAAATGTCTCTCTCATACAATATGAATTGCAACGTATGTACTGGTCAAGTCCAACCGGACACTTTTTTTAGAGAATTTTCATAGTTAATTGGTGACTGATCACCATTCGCTGTATGCAGCCTTT